>NZ_AEJZ01000075.1:0-35882 GCF_000208525.1 Escherichia sp. TW14182 | reverse complement strand
TCACAAGACGTTACAGACGGAGCGCTTACAGCGAACTGGAGGTGATTGCGGGTGCTAACGAATTGCTGGCGAGCGTTAACGTGCCGATGTGCGTCGTCTCTAACGGCCCAGTCAGCAAAATGCAACATTCGCTTGGCAAACTCAATATGCTGCACTATTTCCCGGAAAAACTGTTCAGCGGTTACGATATCCAACGCTGGAAGCCCGATCCGGCGTTAATGTTCCATGCGGCAAAAGCGATGAATGTGAACGTTGAAAACTGCATTCTGGTTGATGACTCCAGCGCCGGTGCGCAGTCAGGAATCGATGCCGGTATGGAAGTGTTTTACTTCTGCGCTGACCCGCACAATAAGCCGATCGTTCATCCGAAAGTCACTACTTTTACCCATCTTTCACAGTTACCGGAACTCTGGAAGGCTCGCGGCTGGGATATCACTCAGTAAATAAAGAGACCGGTGATATATCTCACCGGTCAGATTACGTACTCGCAGATTGCCTGATGCGGCATACAGTTAGCGTGAGGCTTTCGGATCTTTCTCTGCCAGCAGTTTATCCAGCTCATCGCCGCCGACGTGACGGAAATCCTGCCCTTTCACGTAGTAGAAGATATATTCACAGATATTCTGACAACGGTCACCGATACGTTCGATTGAACGCGCACAGAACAGCGCGGTAAGTACGCTCGGAATAGTGCGCGAATCTTCCATCATGTAGGTCATCAGCTGACGAACAATACCTTCGTACTCCTGATCGACTTTTTTATCTTCACGATAAATTCGTACCGCTTCGTCAATATCCATGCGCGCGAACGCGTCCAGTACGTCATGCAGCATCTGGATTGTGTGACGCCCCAGAGATTCCAGACTTACCAGCAACGGCTGATGCTGCTGGGAGAATTTCTCCAGCGCAGTACGGCAGATTTTGTCCGCCACGTCGCCAATACGCTCCAGTTCGGCGATGGTCTTGCTGATCACCATCACCAGACGCAGGTCGCTCGCCGTCGGCTGACGTTTAGCAATAATGCGCACACAGGCTTCATCGATTGCCACTTCCATCATGTTGACGTTTTTGTCGCCTTCGATCACACGCTTCGCCAGATCGCTGTCCTGGTTGTGCATGGCGGTGATGGCATCAGTAAGCTGTTGCTCCACCATACCGCCCATGGTCATCACCTGCGTGCGGATGCTTTCCAGTTCGGCATTGAACTGGCCAGAAATATGTTTATTAAGATTGAGACTGTCCATAACGCACTCCTGAATCAACCGTAACGACCGGTGATGTAGTCTTCTGTTTGTTTCTTCGCTGGCTTGGTGAACAGATCGTCCGTGTTGCTGAACTCAATCAATTCGCCCATATACATAAATGCCGTGTGGTCGGAACAACGCGCAGCCTGCTGCATGTTGTGGGTGACGATCACCACGGTGTAATCCTGCTTCAGTTCGGTGATCAGCTCTTCAATACGCCCGGTGGAGATAGGGTCGAGCGCCGAACACGGTTCGTCGAGCAGCAGCACTTCCGGGCGAATGGCGATTCCTCGCGCAATGCACAGACGCTGTTGCTGACCACCAGAGAGAGAGTAACCGCTCTGGTGCAATTTATCTTTGGTTTCGTTCCACAATGCGGCTTTGGTCAATGCCCACTGTACGCGCTCGTCCATGTCGGCACGAGAGAGCTTCTCAAACAGACGGACACCAAAAGCGATGTTGTCGTAGATGGACATCGGGAACGGTGTCGGTTTCTGGAACACCATGCCCACTTTCGCACGCAGCAGGGCGATATCCTGAGTGTTCGTCAGAATGTTGTCGCCATCGAGCAGAATTTCACCTTCCGCACGCTGATCCGGGTACAGTTCAAACATTTTATTGAAGGTACGCAGCAGCGTCGATTTACCGCAGCCGGACGGCCCGATAAACGCCGTAACCTGGTTTTTAGCGATATCCAGGTTGATGTTTTTCAGGGCATGGAATTTGCCGTAGTAGAAGTTCAAATTACGAACCTGAATTTTACTCGGGGCAGTTTCAACCATACTCATTGCAATCTTTTCCTCATCGTGCCTGATGCACTTCGCTAATCAGGCTTACCGTAGGCCGGATAAGGCGCTCACGCCGCATCCGACAAAGTGTTAACCGTGTACAGAGTCAAAAAGGGATCGGTCCCCTCGCCCCTCTGGGGAGAGGGTTAGGGTGAGGGGAAAACCGTGTCAGCAATATCAACCGTGTTTATTCTTCGCAAAAACAACGCGCGCCAGAATGTTCAGCAGCAGGACGCACAGGGTGATGATCAATACCCCGGCCCAGGCCAGTTGCTGCCATTCCGCAAATGGGCTCATCGCAAACTTAAAGATCGTCACCGGCAGGTTGGCGATCGGCTGCATCATGTCCGTGCTCCAGAACTGGTTGGAGAGCGCGGTAAACAGCAGCGGCGCGGTTTCACCGGCAATACGGGCAATCGCCAGCAGGATACCGGTCATGATCCCGGACACCGACGCTTTCAGCGTAATCGCGGAGATCATCTTCCACTTCGGCGTACCCAGCGCATAAGCCGCTTCACGCAGGCTGTCCGGCACCAGTTTCAGCATGTTCTCGGTGGTACGGATAACAATGGGCACCTGCAACAGCGCCAGCGCAATTACGCCCGCCCAGCCGGAGAAGTGCTCCATCTGCGCCACCACGATGGTATAAACAAACAGACCAACCACAATCGACGGTGCAGAGAGCAGAATGTCGTTAATAAAGCGAATCACTTCTGCCAGCCAGGATTTACGGCCATACTCCGCCAGATAAATCCCCGCCATAATACCCAGCGGCGTACCGAATACCGTGGCCCACAAAATTAACAGGCCGCTACCCGCCAGGGCGTTCGCCAGACCACCACCTTCCGTATTGGGCGGCGGCGTCATTTCGGTGAACAGCGCCAGCGACATACCGTCGATTCCGCGAGTGATGGTGGACATTAAAATCCAGATCAGCCAGAACAGGCCGAAGGCCATCGTCGCCATTGAGAGCGTCAGCGCAATACGGTTTTTGAGGCGGCGACGCGCCTGCATTTTGCGGCGTGATTCCGCCAGCGCCGCAGTGGTTTGCATTTCAACCATAGCCATTAGCGTGCCCCCTCATTCTTAGCCAGGCGCATAATCATAAACTTCGATGCGGCCAGTACGATGAAGGTAATTACAAACAGGATCAGGCCCAGTTCCATCAGTGCGGCAACGTGCAGGCCAGATTCCGCTTCCGCAAATTCGTTCGCCAGCGCAGAGGTGATACTGTTGCCCGGCATGTACAGCGAGGCGCTGTCGAGCTGATAGGTGTTACCGATGATAAAGGTCACCGCCATGGTTTCACCGAGCGCGCGCCCCAGCCCCAGCATAATGCCGCCGATAACACCATTTTTGGTGAACGGAAGAACGATACGCCAGATAACTTCCCAGGTGGTGCAGCCGATACCGTAGGCCGACTCTTTCATCATCACAGGTGTCTGTTCGAACACATCGCGCATGACCGCCGCAATGTACGGAATGATCATGATGGCGAGGATCACGCCTGCCGCGAGGATACCGATACCAAAGGCCGGTCCGGAGAACAGCGCGCCGACAATCGGGATATTCGACAGGATATTGCCGACTGGCTCCTGGAAGTAAACGGCAAACAGCGGCGCGAAGATAAACAGGCCCCACATGCCGTAAACGATACTTGGAATGGCTGCCAGCAGCTCAATGGCGATCCCCAGCGGGCGTTTCAGCCAGCCTGGCGCAAGCTCGGTCAGGAACAGGGCGATACCGAAACTCACCGGAACGGCGATCAGCAGCGCGATAAACGAGGTCACCAGCGTACCGTAGATCGGCACCAGCGCCCCGTAGATATCGTTCGGCGCATCCCACTCTTTGGTCCACAGGAAAGCCAGACCAAATTTCTGAATGCTCGGCCAGGAGGAGATGATCAGAGAGACAATAATGCCACCCAACATCAATAGCACAATCAGCGCCGCCAGTTTTACCAGCACGCTGAAAATTATGTCGCCCTTTTTACCCGGTGGGTTAAAAGCAGGCTTGGTTGCAGCCATAAGTTACTCTTCAGTTAAACGCGTTTACAAAGTCATTTTGTAATGCCGGATACGACGTAAAGACCTTATCCGGCATGGTGTTTTATTAGTACAGCGGCTTACCGCTACTGTCTTTAATATTGGTCTTCCACGCAGCGCGAACCTGTTCTACAACGCTCTCCGGCAGGCTGGCGTAATCAAGGTCGTTAGCCTGTTTAGCCCCGGTTTTGTATGCCCAGTCGAAGAACTTCAGCACTTCTGTGCCTTGTTCTGGTTTCTTCTGATCTTTGTGGATCAGTATGAACGTGGTAGAGGTGATCGGCCATGCATCTTCGCCTTTCTGGTTGGTCAGATCCTGAGCGAAGGTTTTGCTCCAGTCTGCGCCTTTTGCCGCATTGGCGAAGTTTTCTTCGGTCGGACTGACCGGTTTACCGTCGGCGGAGATCAGTTTGGTGTACGCCAGGTTATTCTGCTTAGCGTAAGCATATTCAACGTAACCAATCGCACCCGGCAGACGCTGAACGAACGCGGCGATACCGTCGTTACCTTTACCGCCCAGACCGATCGGCCATTTTACGGTAGAGCCAGTACCAACGCTGTTTTTCCACTCTTCGTTCACTTTCGCCAGGTAGCTGGTGAAGACGAAGGAAGTACCGGAGCCATCTGCGCGGCGTACTACGGCAATGTTCTGTGAAGGCAGTTTCAGACCCGGATTCAGTTTGGCGATGGCTTCATCATCCCACTTTTTAATTTTGCCCAAGTAGATGTCGCCGAGGGTTTTACCATCCAGCACCAGTTCACCGGATTTCAGACCCGGCAGGTTAACCGCCAGCACCACGCCGCCAATCACGGTCGGGAACTGGAAAAGACCTTCCTGAGCCAGTTTTTCGTCAGACAGCGGCGCGTCTGAAGCACCGAAATCAACGGTATTGGCGATAATCTGTTTTACGCCACCGGAAGAACCGATACCCTGGTAGTTAACTTTATTACCGGTTTCTTTCTGGTAAGTGTCAGCCCATTTGGCATACACCGGCGCAGGGAAGGTTGCACCCGCACCTGTCAGGCTTGCTTCTGCAAATACAGAGAAAGCACTCATCGATAAGGTCGCGGCGACAACAGTTGCGACGGTGGTACGCATAACTTTCATAATGTCTCCTGGGAGGATTCATAAAGCATTGTTTGTTGGCTACGAGAAGCAAAATAGGACAAACAGGTGACAGTTATATGTAAGGTTTATGACAGTTTTATGACAAATCAGGATTATTATTTAAGTATTTAATTTATTTGAAGAAAAAAAGGAAAGCGATGTCGTCGTTTTGTCATGTCGGATGAAAATATACAGTCAAAAATGCGTAAAATGACAACGGTGTGAGGAGCACCGCTGTCAGTTCGGTTAGCGAACAATCTCAATTGTTATGGTTGCAGTCGCGGTAAATGTTCCTGGCGCAGGGCGAGCTCCAGTGAGGCTTGCAGGTGCGGCAGAAAAAGTGACGTTGCCAGCTTTCTCTCCATAGACGGTTGTTTTGCCCATATCTGTCGACAATTCGCCTCCGTTTACTTTGATTTCCTTATTATTTTTATCGTATATTTTTACCCCCACGTTGGGGTTTGACGTTACAACCATAGAATTATCCGTACTGGATTCAGTAGCATAAAATGATGTGGTGATATCGTCTGTATTCAGTAACCCCATGTTTTCACACTCAATAGTGACGGTTTTAGTGATTTTATGCGTTGTTACCGCACTCCCGGTAACAGAGGAAAAATCTGCGGCGGGTATTTCTTTAAAATCAAAATAAACCGGTTGTAAATTATTAATTTCGCAAGTTTGTGCCGCAGTGATATCACCGTGAATGTAAACATCAGCCATCGGTTGAGAATAATCAACCGGCGTATCACGACTTATGGTTCCATACAACGTAGATATCTTTGTTTCAGGAATAATTAACTTTCCCACAAAGGTTTTTTTGATATAAAAATAAATTTGTGCTCTTGCACCGCTGGAAATATTCAAGGGGGAAATACGGCCACAATCATAACTGTTAGAAGGCTTATTAGGCTGATAGTCAAACGGTGCATTAACCATTCCTACTCCGAGAATATCAATTGCAATACCCACATCGAGATTCGGATTAAGATTATAATAATTCAAGCCTGAGTGAACACCAGCAAAGCTTAAGGCATCATTGATTCTGGCTGTGTAGTAAATAAAGGAGAATCGATCTAAAGGCCCCGTATCACAATGACAGCGACCTGGATAAGAGCCACCATTACTCACCGTGGTGTTAAATATCGTACCTACTCTGTTCTGGTTCGCTGTAATAAGATAGCCTGAAAAATTAAGCGTACTATGGAAAACCCCATTATCTGGAGTACAGATACCTTTAGGCGCAGCTAGTATTGTGCCACTAAAAGAGACAATAAGAATCGCCAACCACCATCGTATAATATTCTTGTTCATAAAAATCCTTTTAATGACATGTCACGTCTTGCTCAATTAATCCACTTTCACTTGCAGGTAATGAGAGAGTGTAATCGAAGGTACATTTTGTGGTCGCATTTTCGCCCCAGGATAATGTTACTTGTCCCTTTTCAGGAAGCCCCGAGAGATAAAGCTCGCCATGCTCCCCCACAATCCCTGAGTTTGCAGAGGACGCGCTTTGTACTGATGCCATCGCGCCAAATGGTGCTGGCTTACCTTTTACATTCATGACTCTGAATAAAACACGGTAACCCACATGCGTAACAAACTCTGCTTTAACCACAGCGCCACGCGTCGGAATCATCGTCACGACGGTATTATCAAGCTCGACATTTGCTTTCGAGAAATAGTTATCACTGATTGCCACTCGGTTTTCATCATATGGATTTAGTTGTGTCTTGACCGTGTAGCCACGCCAGTCCGTTGCGGCACCGCGCATATTATCAATTTCCAGCCCGGCTGCGCCTGGTGCTTTAACCAGCGCGATGGTTTCACCTAACTCCTGACTTAACGTTACCCCTTCGCTGTGCGCCAGAATACCGCCCTTAATACCGTAATTGAGTCGCTGGGAATTTTGGCTGTAATTATAACTGCCGTTCAGCGAACCGTAGGTGCCGTCATAAGACAGTGACATATTCCCGCCAACTTCATCATCGTGGCTGTTATAAGACTGCATTAAATTCCAGGACAGATTATTTTTTTCCAGGGCTGTTCCGCTTATCCCTACTTGATGTGAACTGCCGGAATTATCATTTTGTGAAACGGAATATGTGGCGTAACTATTCCCCCACCAGCCAGATAAAGGCACAGATAAAGAGAGCATGTAGATCTGCTCACTGCTGTTATCACTGGCATAATTATTACTCGTCCCCTGACGAGCGGTATTGGAATAACTCCAGGAGATATTCCACGAGAGACGCTTCCAGCTACTGCTGTAGCCAAATTGCATTAATCGCTCGACATCATCGGTATGCCAGTACTGCTGACGACTTAATGTCAGGTATACGTTGCCGTAATCTCTTCCCAGCGACTGCGTTAGCGTTCCTTCCACACGACTGCGGCGGTTACCGGTTTGCCAGAAATCGTCAGGACTGTTGCTCCGTGACGCCCATTCGTTGAGGGTATAGTAGCCTTCAGTGGAATAACGATAGCCAACCAGACGCAAACTGGTGTCCGTATCATCAAAACGTTTCGAATACAGAAAGCGATAGGACTGTCCGGTTTCCGTATCATCATGACTAAATTTTGCACGCGCATGAGTCACATCGAACGAGATAGCACCCAGAGAACCAAGATCTTTACCCATCCCTAACGCTGCTGAACCATAATTCTCGGTAGCCTGTAAACCACCATACAACGTAAACCCATGCGGCAGGCCATGAAGGATCTGCGCCTGGATGACATCTGGCATAAATCCATCTTCATCGCGTAATTCACCCACACTGATATCGACATCTGTTTGACCTTCACGCTTAAGGATTGCCAAAGTGGCGTAAGGTTGGGTGAATCGTTGTTCGCTACCATCTTCTTCCTTGATAGTTACGTCCAAATCTCCCCCTGAACTGGCAGTGTTCAGGTCAGTAATTTCAAAGGCACCTAGTGGAACGGCAGACTGGTAAATCACATAACCACTTTGACGAATGATGACCGTGGCGTTGGACTTGGCAATGCCACGCACCACAGGGGCAAATCCATTCTGGCTGGCAGGCAACATATCGTTATCGGTATAAAGACGTGCGCCACGGATTTGCGTGCTGTCGAAAATATCGCTCGCCGTCCACGTATCGCCGATCATAATCTGGCTTCGTAACGCGGCAATATTACGTTGTATCCAGGTGCTTATAGAGTTGTAATCCGCACGACCATCGGTTGTGTTTAAAGTACTGTAATTGCGTAATCGCCACGGCCCAATATTCAGTCCGTTGCGCAGGTTGAGATAGCTGGTATTCGTCTCCTGAGAACCATAATCAGAACGCAGGGTATGTGAACCGGAAAAATCGTAGTTGATAGTGAGCGCATTAATCCCCTCATCCCAACGCGTAGGGCTTATGTAATCGTAGGCCATCGCGTCCATGTAGATTTGGGGAATGGAGATATTCAGTTGCAGTTTATCGCTGTCCAGTTGCCAGGATGAGCCTTCAATGCGTGGCTCAGGATCAATACAGACCGTTTCATCCACATCATTGAGCGATTTCAGTGCATCAACTTTTACGCCAAAGGAGATCAGCGTTTTTTTTATAGCGACAAAGCAGGCGTGTAAATCAGCATCGGGATTATCCTGAACAAATGTCACATCCTGACGTTCAAACATTTTACCGTTGATAAAAATATCAACGCTATAAACGCCGGGAGGCATCATATTTGCCCGGTTAAACTGACGAATGTCGACCCCGGATTGATGGTCGATTTCCAGTAGCGCCGGGTTAAATACGCTGACCTGGGCCATCAGACTATGTGAGAATATCAGACACGTCCCTGCCATCAGGCCAACCGCTATTCTGGTCGTAACCATAATACGCCTATCCTTATGCCATGCTTACAGTGCGTTTTTTAGCGGTTCGCTTATCGCGCCATAATCATTTATGAATCGCCAGGTCATTTGGTTACCCGCAGAATTGGCAGGCAACGGTAAAGAGAGCGTTTCGAAAGGACGGATCATATTGAGAGGCACATCATGGCCATCAACAATGACATCCATCACACTGATATGAATCGGGTTTGGATTTTCAGCAATCAGATTTTTGCCTTCACGGCGCCACTTAACCTTAGGCGCTGCATCTTCAGGAATAAGTCGAATAGTTGCTGGTCGCCAGAACAGCTTGATACGCGTTTTAACAGCAATTTCCAAAGAGTTAGCCGCTTTATTGGTTGCTGCAGGCGGAATATTTTTGATATTCAGCCAGAAGACGGATTCACGGTCGTCGGGTAATGACATTCCCTTCGTGTGAAGAATACGTAATACTTTTTCTTGTCCGGGTTCAAGTCGGGATACAGGAGGTATAACAGTAAAGGGCGCTTTACTTTTATCATCTTTATTAAACGGATCCACCCATGACTGGATGAGATAAGGGATCTTCTCTTCCTTGCTGAATACAGAAATAGATTTATCTGCATTATTACTTATGTAAACAACCCGCGTACCGCCAATGACAACGCCTGCATAGGTTAATGCTGGCTGGCCTAAAAAAAGGCTTAACATAATCGCGATAAATAATTTGTACCAAAGGGTTGTTTTAAAGAGCCTGATTAAACAACTTTTTCTGGACATAATAACTCCCTGGCCAAAGCCAACTGAATAAAAAGGCTCTGATAAATTATTTCTTATATTCGATAGTAAATTGTGAATCGGCGTTCGCTGTACCCGCCGTTACGACTGCATTTGTTGCAACATAGCGTGCAATAAATTTCATTTCCGCAGTGCCGTTACCATCGATAGTGGTATAAGCTGAGTCGTTATAAAGTTTGACCTGAGAGTTGTCAGCCTGGTTAAAGATACGGATACCAACACCAGTGGCCACAATCGCTGCCCCGGTGCCGGTATAATCACCCGGATCGGCAGCTGTAGTCGGAGTACCCACTTTCAGATCGCCATCGCCGCCAGGTGCTTCTGTACCATCAAAACGAACCGCAGCCTGAGTGTACGTTGCCGGGCATTTCTCCAGTTTAATACTAAACTGCTGTGGCGATGCCATGCTACCTACGCCTGAAAATGCATTTTTACTGACTTTTCCAAGAGGAACAGTTTGATCTGCTGTATCGGAGGTAACTTCACAACTACTGTCAACAATTTCACCAACAAAGTGAACAACACCATCCTCTGCGAGTGCATGTCCGGCCAGCATTAAAGATGCCAGCGTGAATGCACCACCAATAATATTACGTTTCATAAAAACTCCATTGATATAATATATCCTTCAACCCGAACCATCACTTATATTAATAAGTGTATTTATGATTCGCAAACATATTACATCAATGACACAGGTTTAGCTAAATTAATATCTATAAATCAATCGGAGAATATAAATTTATTATATAAATATTATTCAAATAATAGTAAATCAAGTTCGTAAACGGACATTGGTAAAAATTCAGAATATATTTATTTAGTTATCTAAATGGAAAAT
Source organism: Escherichia sp. TW14182 (assembly GCF_000208525.1). Classification (NCBI taxonomy): domain Bacteria; kingdom Pseudomonadati; phylum Pseudomonadota; class Gammaproteobacteria; order Enterobacterales; family Enterobacteriaceae; genus Escherichia; species Escherichia sp. TW14182. Next base: position 25,235 of record NZ_AEJZ01000075.1, on the reverse strand, counting down.
TTATTGGAAATAAATATGAAAAAGGGCCACCCGCTGGCAGCCCTTACTTACTTAACGGTTAGAATTACTCAACCGTAACCGATTTCGCCAGGTTACGCGGCTGGTCAACATCGGTGCCTTTGATCAGCGCGACATGGTACGCCAGCAGTTGCAGCGGAACGGTGTAGAAGATTGGGGCAATCACTTCTTCCACATGCGGCATCTCGATGATGTGCATATTATCGCTACTTACAAAACCTGCGTCCTGATCGGCAAAGACGTACAACTGACCGCCACGCGCGCGAACTTCTTCAATGTTGGATTTCAGTTTTTCCAACAGTTCGTTATTCGGCGCGACGACGATAACCGGCATATCGGCGTCAATCAACGCCAGCGGACCGTGTTTCAGTTCACCCGCAGCGTAGGCTTCAGCGTGAATATAAGAGATCTCTTTCAGCTTCAATGCGCCTTCCAGCGCGATGGGATACTGATCGCCACGGCCCAGGAACAGTGCGTGATGTTTGTCAGAGAAATCTTCTGCCAGAGCTTCAATACGTTTGTCCTGAGACAGCATCTGCTCAATACGACTCGGCAGCGCCTGCAGACCATGCACGATGTCATGTTCAATGGAGGCATCCAGACCTTTCAGTCGAGACAATTTTGCCACCAGCATCAACAGCACAGTTAGCTGAGTGGTAAAGGCTTTGGTAGATGCCACGCCAATTTCAGTACCGGCATTGGTCATCAGCGCCAGATCGGATTCACGCACCAGAGAAGAACCAGGAACGTTACAGATTGCCAGCGAACCAAGGTAACCCAGCTCTTTCGACAGACGCAGGCCAGCCAGGGTATCTGCCGTTTCACCGGACTGCGACAGAGTGATCATCAGACTGTTACGACGCACGGCTGATTTGCGATAGCGGAATTCAGAGGCGATTTCGACGTCGCACGGAATGCCTGCCAGCGATTCAAACCAGTAGCGGGAAACCATACCAGAATTGTAAGAAGTGCCACAGGCGAGGATCTGAATATGCTCAACCTTCGACAGCAGTTCATCGGCATTCGGGCCCAGCTCGCTTAGATCAACCTGACCGTGGTTAATACGTCCGGCGAGAGTGTTTTTGATCGCGTTAGGCTGTTCGTAGATCTCTTTCTGCATGTAGTGGCGGTAAATACCTTTATCGCCCGCGTCATATTGCAGATTGGATTCGATATCCTGACGTTTTACTTCCGCGCCAGATTTATCGAAGATGTTTACCGAACGGCGAGTGATTTCCGCAATATCGCCCTCTTCAAGGAAGATAAAACGGCGGGTCACCGGCAATAGTGCCAACTGGTCAGAAGCGATAAAGTTTTCGCCCATACCGAGGCCGATAACCAGCGGGCTACCGGAACGAGCCGCCAGCAAAGTATCCGGGTTGCGGGTGTCCATGATAACCGTACCGTAAGCGCCACGCAGTTGAGGGATAGCGCGCAGAACGGCCTCACGCAGAGTGCCGCCCTGTTTCAGTTCCCAGTTCACCAGGTGAGCAATCACTTCTGTGTCGGTTTCAGAAACGAAGGTATAGCCACGCGCTTTTAACTCTTCGCGCAGCGGTTCATGGTTTTCGATGATGCCGTTATGCACCACCACAATGTGTTCAGAAACATGCGGATGCGCATTCGCTTCTGAAGGTTCTCCGTGAGTCGCCCAGCGGGTGTGAGCAATACCGGTGCCACCATGCAGAGGATGTTCTTCCGCTGCCTGGGCCAGCATCTGTACTTTACCGAGACGACGCAAGCGGGTCATATTTCCGTTTGCATCGACGACTGCCAAACCGGCAGAGTCATAACCACGGTATTCCAGACGACGTAAGCCTTCAAGAAGGATTTCAGCTACATCACGTTGCGCGATCGCGCCAACAATTCCACACATAGTTTTTAATTCCGATTGATATCGTTGTCGGTCAACCTGTATACCCGATTTTTCGGGCGCCCCGAGCCTTGTAGAGAGTGGGGTTATTTTTATAAGTACAACATATTGGGCGGGAGATTATGTTATCTCCTCATCCCTGGTGGCCGGATTACCCAGCCAGAATTACTTTTTCTTAACCGGACGACGCCAGCCTTCTTTTTGTGACTGCGGCACACGGCTGATTGCCAGGGCATTTTCACCAACATTGCGCGTTACGGTAGTACCCGCAGCAATGGTTGCGCCTTTACCAACCGTTACCGGTGCAACAAGTTGGGTGTCAGAACCGACAAATACATCGTCGCCAATAATGGTTTTAAATTTATTCGCACCGTCGTAGTTGCAGGTAATAGTTCCCGCGCCGATGTTAACGTTATCGCCGATTTCCGCATCGCCCAGGTAAGTCAGATGACCGGCTTTCGAGCCTTTACCCAGACGCGCCTTTTTCATCTCAACAAAGTTACCGACGTGTGCGCCTTCCAGCAGTTCTGCACCAGGGCGCAGACGGGCAAACGGGCCAATGGTACAGGCCGCCGCCAGATTCGCATCTTCCACGACTGTATATGGGCTGATTTCGCAATCATCGCCAATCACGCTGTTTTTAATCACGCAACCAGTGCCAATTTTCACGCGATTGCCGAGAGTAACATTACCCTCGATGATAACGTTAGTATCAATTTCAACATCGCGCCCGTGAGTAAGCGTACCGCGCAGATCAAAACGAGCCGGATCGCGCAGCATAACTCCCGCCAGCAGCAATTTTTCTGCCTGTTCGGACTGATAAACGCGCTCCAGACGGGAGAGTTGCAGACGGTTATTTACACCTTCGACTTCGCTTAAACGCTGCGGATGTACAGCGACGATTTCACGTCCTTCCTGATACGCCAGGGCAATAATGTCGGTGATGTAGTACTCGCCCTGAGCATTATTATTGGTCAGCTTCGCCAGCCAGCGTTTCATATCTGCACCGTTGGCGATCAGAATACCGGTGTTGATCTCCTGGATTTGACGCTGCTCATCGGTAGCATCTTTATGCTCAACAATGCCGGTAACTTTGCCATTCTCACGGGTAATGCGACCATAACCGGTTGGATCATCCAGTTTCACTGTCAGCAGACCAATCCCACCCTGCGGTTTTGCATCACGCAGACGCTGGAGTGTTTCGACCGAGATCAGCGGCACATCGCCGTAGAGCATTAAAATGTCTTCATCATCGGCAAAGAAAGGTGCAGCCTGCTGCATTGCATGACCGGTGCCCAGTTGCTCGGCCTGAAGCACCCAGTTCAGGTTGTCATCTTTCAGCGACTGTTTAAGCAGATCGCCACCGTGACCGTAAACCAGGTGAACGTGTGCTGCGCCTAATTCATTCGCAGCATCAATGACATGCTGAACCATCGCTTTCCCGGCAAGGGTATGCAGCACTTTTGGAATATCAGAATACATGCGAGTGCCTTTGCCTGCTGCAAGGATCACTACGCTCATAGCATTATTCAACATACGCGTCCTGACTGTAATTTGAGAACGAATTTAAACCGCTTCACATTGAAAAAACTACATTTTTTTCATCGTGAAATGGACAGAGGATAAATTGCGCAATAAAGGATTATCCCCACTGACGAAAACATCATTTTCGACCATTGGCGCGCCTTTTGTCTGCATAAAAGTAAGATAGCACCTTCATTTAAGCGTCAGCATGATGTTTTTGCTCTTATTTCGATCAATGAATAAACGAGAAAACAAGCAAAGAATTTCGCTGGTTTATATAAGAAGAGTTAATCGCGGAACATGAATGACCACAGCACAAATCCTGCTGTACTGCTATCCAGATGAAAATATGCGCAGCGCACGCAATAAAAAAGCCAGCCTGTTTCCAGACTGGCTTTGTGCTTTTCAAGCCGGTGTTACATCGCTTTTTTGGTCAACTCGATAACGCGCAGCTGCGCGATCGCTTTGGCCAGTTCCGCAGACGCCTGAGCGTAATCTACGTCGCCGTGAGAGCTGCTAATGTGCTCTTCAGCCTTACGTTTCGCTTCCATGGCTCGCGCTTCGTCGAGATCCTGGCCGCGAATTGCGGTGTCGGCCAGAACGGTCACGTTGCCAGGCTGCACTTCAAGAATGCCGCCAGACAGATAGATAAACTCTTCGTGACCGTGCTGTTTCACGATGCGAATCATACCAGGCTTAATGGCGGTGAGCAGCGGTGCGTGGCCAGGGTAGATCCCCAGTTCACCTTCGCTACCCGTTACCTGGATTTTCTCGACCAGACCAGAGAACATTTGTTGCTCTGCGCTGACGACGTCCAGGTGGTAAGTCATTGCCATATCACCCTCCGATTAAGGCGTTAAAGTTTTTTGGCTTTTTCCACTGCTTCTTCGATGGAACCGACCATGTAGAACGCCTGCTCCGGCAGGTGATCGTATTCGCCTTCCATGATGCCTTTAAAGCCACGGATGGTGTCTTTCAGGGAGACGTATTTACCCGGAGAACCGGTGAATACTTCTGCCACGAAGAACGGCTGGGACAGGAAACGCTGGATCTTACGAGCGCGCGCTACCACCAGTTTGTCTTCTTCAGACAGTTCATCCATACCCAGGATGGCGATGATGTCTTTCAGTTCCTGATAACGTTGCAGGATGGACTGAACGCCACGAGCGGTGTCGTAGTGTTCCTGACCAACTACCAGCGGATCCAGCTGACGGCTGGTGGAGTCCAGCGGGTCAACGGCCGGGTAGATACCCAGAGACGCGATCTGACGGCTCAGTACCACGGTTGCGTCAAGGTGAGCAAAGGTGGTTGCTGGGGATGGGTCAGTCAAGTCATCCGCAGGTACGTATACCGCCTGAACGGAGGTGATAGAACCGGTTTTGGTGGAGGTGATACGTTCCTGCAGAACACCCATCTCTTCCGCCAGGGTCGGCTGATAACCTACCGCTGAAGGCATACGACCCAGCAGTGCAGATACTTCCGTACCGGCCAGGGTGTAACGATAGATGTTGTCAACAAACAGCAGAACGTCACGACCTTCGTCACGGAATTTCTCAGCCATGGTCAGGCCGGTCAGAGCAACGCGCAGACGGTTTCCCGGCGGCTCGTTCATCTGGCCATACACCAGGGATACTTTGTCGATAACGTTGGAGTCGGTCATTTCGTGGTAGAAGTCGTTACCCTCACGAGTACGTTCACCTACGCCCGCAAACACAGAGTAACCGGAGTGCTCGATCGCGATGTTACGAATCAGCTCCATCATGTTTACGGTTTTACCTACACCCGCACCACCGAACAGACCAACTTTACCGCCCTTAGCGAACGGACACATCAGGTCGATAACTTTGATACCGGTTTCCAGCAGTTCCTGAGAGTTTGACAGCTCTTCGTAGGAAGGTGCTGCGCGGTGAATCGCCCAACGCTCTTCTTCACCGATCTCGCCTTTCATGTCGACCGGTTCGCCCAGTACGTTCATGATACGACCCAGAGTCGCTTTACCTACCGGGACTTCGATCGGGTGTTCGAGGTCTTTTACATCCAGACCGCGACGCAGACCGTCGGAGGAACCCATTGCGATGGTACGCACGATACCGCCGCCGAGCTGCTGCTGAACTTCCAGCACCAGACGCTCATTACCATTTTGCACCTCAAGAGCATCGTACACGCGCGGTACGGCATCCTGAGGGAATTCGACGTCAACTACGGCGCCGATTACCTGGACAATCTTTCCAGTAGCCATCTTAAATCCTCTACGAAATAACCTGTTTAAACCGCGGCGGCCCCCGAGACGATCTCGGTGAGTTCCTGAGTAATGCTGGCCTGACGAGCTTTGTTGTATACCAACTGCAGCTCTTTAATCAGGCTGCCGCCATTGTCGGTCGCGGCTTTCATCGCCACCATACGGGCGGCCTGCTCGCTGGCCAGGTTTTCAACCACGCCCTGATAAACCTGAGATTCGACATAACGACGCAGCAGGGTATCCAGCAACGCCTTCGGATCGGGTTCGTACAGGTAATCCCAGGATTTGTGTTTCAGATCATCATCATCTGACGCCGGTAACGGCAGCAGCTGGCTGATAGTCGGAACCTGAGACATGGTGTTAATAAATTTGTTGCTGACAATGTAAAGCTTGTCCAGACGGCCTTCATCGTAGGCCTGCAACATCACTTTTACCGGACCGATCAGTTCGGACAGGGAAGGGTTATCCCCCATGCCGGTGACCTGGGCAACAACATTGCCGCCCACGGAGTTGAAGAACGACACGCCTTTCGAGCCGATCATTGCGAGGTCGCATTGAACGCCTTTGTCGGTCCAGGTCTTCATTTCCGCCAGCAGTTTTTTGAACAGGTTAATGTTCAAACCACCGCACAAACCACGGTCGGTCGACACCACCAGGTAGCCCACGCGTTTAACGTCGCGGTCTTCCAGGTATGGGTGCTTATATTCCAGATTACCGTGTGCAAGGTGACCAATCACTTTGCGCATGGTTTCTGCATAAGGACGGCTGGCCGCCATGCGATCCTGCGATTTACGCATTTTGGAAGCGGCGACCATCTCCATCGCTTTAGTGATCTTTTGCGTGTTCTGGACGCTTGCGATCTTACTACGTATCTCTTTTGCGCCGGCCATGAGCTTCTCCTCAATGCCTTGCGGCCTGCCCTAAGGCAAGCCGCCAGACGTTACCAGGATTGGGTTGCTTTGAAGGAATCGAGGATGCCTTTCAGCTTGCCTTCGATTTCGTCGTTGTAGCCACCGGTCTGGTTGATCTCTTGCATCAACGGAGCGTGATCACGGTCGACGTAAGCCAGCAGAGCGGCTTCGAAGCTGCCGATTTTCGACAGTTCAACATCCGCCAGGTAACCACGTTCTGCTGCGAACAGAACCAGAGACTGTTGCGCTACGGACATCGGCGCATACTGTTTCTGTTTCAGCAGTTCGGTTACTTTCTGACCGTGGTCAAGCTGCTTACGTGTTGCATCGTCAAGGTCGGATGCAAACTGAGAGAACGCTGCAAGTTCACGATACTGTGCCAGAGCGGTACGGATACCACCGGACAGTTTTTTCATGATCTTGGTCTGTGCTGCACCACCAACACGGGATACGGAAATACCCGGGTTAACCGCAGGACGAATACCGGCGTTGAACAGGTTGGTTTCCAGGAAGATCTGACCATCGGTAATGGAGATTACGTTGGTCGGAACGAACGCAGAAACGTCACCCGCCTGAGTTTCGATAATCGGCAGCGCGGTCAGAGAACCGGTTTTCCCTTTCACTTCACCTTTGGTGAAGGCTTCAACGTATTCGGCGTTAACACGCGCAGCACGCTCCAGCAGACGAGAGTGGAGGTAGAATACGTCGCCCGGGAATGCTTCACGTCCTGGCGGACGACGGAGCAGCAGGGAGATCTGACGGTAAGCAACAGCCTGTTTAGACAGGTCATCGTAAATGATCAGCGCATCTTCGCCACGGTCACGGAAGTATTCGCCCATTGCACAACCGGCATACGGTGCCAGGTATTGCAGTGCTGCGGATTCAGACGCGGTTGCTACCACAACAATGGTGTTAGCCAGTGCGCCGTGCTCTTCCAGTTTACGTACCACGTTAGAAATGGTGGACGCTTTCTGGCCGATAGCGACATAGATACATTTGATACCGGAATCGCGCTGGTTGATGATCGCGTCGATTGCCAGTGCGGTTTTACCGGTCTGACGGTCACCGATGATCAATTCACGCTGACCACGGCCGATTGGGATCATGGAGTCAACGGCTTTATAACCAGTCTGTACAGGCTGATCTACGGACTGACGTTCGATAACGCCCGGAGCGATTGCTTCTACAGCAGAGAAGCCGTCGTGATCCAGCGGACCTTTACCGTCGATTGGCGCACCCAGGGTGTTAACCACACGACCCAGCAGGCCACGGCCAACCGGAACTTCCAGGATACGACCAGTACACTTAACTTTCATGCCTTCGGCAAGGTCAGCGTACGGACCCATAACTACCGCACCTACAGAGTCGCGCTCGAGGTTCAGTGCGATAGCGTAACGGTTACCCGGCAGGGAGATCATTTCACCCTGCATACAATCGGCCAGGCCGTGAATGCGGATAACACCGTCACTTACAGAAACAATAGTACCTTCGTTGTGAGCTTCACTCACAACATTGAACTGAGCAATGCGCTGCTTGATCAGTTCGCTGATTTCGGTGGAATTCAGTTGCATGCTCCAGTCCCCTTAAGACTGCAAGACGTCTGCAAGGCGCTCAAGACGACCGCGTACGCTGCCATCAATGACCATATCACCCGCTCGGATGATAACGCCTGCCATTACAGACTTATCGATTTTGCAATTCAGCTTAACTTTGCGTGACAGACGTTTTTCCATCGCAGCAGAAATTTTCGCGAGCTGTTGTTCACTCAGTGCGGCAGCGGAAATGACGTCTACCTCAGCGGTAGCCTCACTCACGGCACGCAGGTGAATAAACTGCTCCAGAACATCCGGGAGCGCGTTAAGACGACCATTTTCAGCCATAACCCGAATCAGGTTCTGACCGTTTTCGTCCAGTTGCTCACCACAAACTGCGATAAACGACTCGGCGAGCGTTTCTGGCGCCAGTGCGCCAGAGAGAAGCTCTGCCATCTGTTCGTTTTTGGTTACCTCGGCGGCAAACGCCAGCATGTCCTGCCAGCGTTCTACACTTTGGTGTTCGACGGCAAAGTCAAAAGCTGCTTTGGCGTAGGGGCGAGCTACCGTAATAAATTCAGACATCAGCCCCTCCCTCCTTACAGTTCAGCGACAAGTTTATCCACGATGTCGCTGTTAGCAGCTTCATCCACGGAACGTTCGATGATCTTCTCGGCGCCAGCAACAGCCAGGATAGCAACTTGCTTACGCAGCTCTTCACGGGCACGTTTACGCTCGGCTTCAATTTCCGCCTGCGCCTGAGCCACGATTTTAGTACGTTCCTGTTCTGCCTCAGCTTTCGCTTCGTCCAGAATCTGCGAGCGGCGTTTGTTCGCCTGCTCGATGATTACCTGGGCTTCCGCTTTCGCTTTTTTCAGCTGGTCGGTCGCGCTGGCCTTTGCAAGGTCAAGGTCCTTGTGTGCTCGTTCTGCGGAAGCAAGACCGTCAGCAATTTCTTTTTGACGTTTTTCGATGGCAGCCATTAATGGCGGCCATACGTACTTCATGCAGAACAGAACGAACAGGACAAACGCGATGGCCTGGCCGAGGATTGTTGCGTTAAGATTCACAGCACAATGCCTCTATTTAGTTAACGTTCTGATATTGCTCTTTAAATAAAAGCAACGCTTACTACGCGACAGCGAACATCACGTACAGACCCAGACCTACAGCGATCATCGGGATAGCATCCACCAGACCCATAACGATAAAGAACTGAGTACGCAGCAGAGGAATCAGATCAGGTTGACGCGCTGCGCCTTCCAGGAATTTACCCCCGAGGATGCCGATACCGATCGCAGCACCGATTGCCGCCAGACCCATCATCACAGCGGCAGCCATGTACAGCAGATCCATATTCAGGTTTTCCATGACAGTCTCCAGTTTGTTTCAGTTAAAACGTAGTAGTGTTGGTAAATTAATGTTCTTCAGACGCCATCGACAGATAGACGATCGTCAGAACCATGAAGATGAAGGCTTGCAGCGTAATGATCAGGATGTGGAAAATGGCCCACGGCACATTCAGGATCCACTGTGACCACCACGGCAACAGACCAGCAATCAGAATGAAAATCAGCTCACCGGCATACATGTTACCGAACAGTCGCAAACCGAGTGAAACTGGTTTGGACAGCAGGCTTACCCCTTCAAGGATTAAGTTGACAGGAATGAACGCCCAGTGATTGAACGGCTGCAGCGTCAACTCTTTCGTGAAGCCGCCGATGCCTTTCATTTTGATGCTGTAGAACAGAATCAGGATAAATACGCCCAGAGCCATCGACAGCGTCACGTTCACGTCAGCAGACGGAACTACACGCAGTGCCGGCAAACCGATCCAGTGTTCTGCGATATATGGCAGCAGATCGATAGGCAGTAAGTCCATCAGGTTCATCAGGAATACCCAAACGAAGATCGTCAGGGCCAGCGGTGCAATCAGCTTGCTTTTGCCATGGTACATGTCTTTCACGCTACCATTAACAAAGCCGATTACCAGCTCAATCGCGGTCTGAAACTTACCTGGTACGCCGCTGGTCGCCTTTTTGGCGACGCTACGGAACATAAGCAGGAACAACAGACCCAGCACCACCGAGAAGAACATGGAGTCAATATTGATTGTCCAGAAGGTGGCTGGGGGGTTTTGTGGATCCACCAGCGAGAATGTACGCAGGTCCAGCTGAAGGTTATTCAGGTGGTGTCCTATGTAATCCTGCGGCGTCATATTTTCTGAAGCCATGATGCCTTTTACCCTTTGTTGTTAATTACAGCCGGTGCCAGTATCTGAACCACCAGCACCAAAACCCACGTAACGATCAGCGGCAAGAATACCGCCTTTAAAACCGCCAACGCCACCACCAGTAACACCAACATCGCCAGAACTTTGAAAGCTTCGCCAAATGCGAATGTCCAGGCCACCCGGCCTTTCGCTGGTGTATGCGCCTGGTGACGCCAGGCAAATATCATAAACAAAACGTTAGGCAGAAAGACTGCCAGGCCTCCGCTTAATGCAGAGACGCCCCAGAAGGGGTCTTTGAGGCTGAATAGCAATCCACTTGCTATCACCACCAGTAACTGAACGAGCAGAAGCTTCCGAGCAACGTTTCGACTCACGAGCGACACAGACATCACGTTTTTCACTCCTGCTCCCTTCGAGGTATGCCGCGTGTCGTATAAAACTTTCTTTAAGGCTTAGAGTCAAGCATCAAAAAGCGGTCAAATTATACGGTGCGCCCCCGTGATTTCAAACAATAAGTAGCCAAAAGGTGAATAAATGTTTAAATATTTTTCCAGTGCATACAATTGCGACTTTTCTGCTAACCATGCCAGATCATGAAAAACTGTAAATAACGCGTAAACACTGGTGGTAAAGCGTGCTTCAGATCACAGATTGAGCATGTTCGCGCACAGCATATTTATTTACTTGGCAAATGATGCCATTGCAAGTTTCTGATATTTCAGTCTAAAAACAGATACTGTTTTCATAAATAGCATTTACACAACAAAAACCAGACATTGACATTCTTAATAAAATTTTAACAGCAAATTATGGTTCTTAGCGCCGATTTTTAGCAGACTGATATTTTCACCGATGACTTATTTTCTGCTTACCCAAAAAAGCCACGTTAGTTCATTGATGCGAAATGGTAAACGTGGCGTTAAATGTAACCAGTTATATCAGTAAAAAACCTGGTCGTTGTTAACAGTCAAACCGATAAATTTTTTATGATTTTTTTGATAAAAATTAAATTTTATTTGCTTTAATCACAACCAAATGGCGTTCGCCATCCAGAGCAGGAACCTGAAGTTTAACCACTGATTCAACCTGATATTCTGCGGGCAATAGGGCTATTTCATCTTCCGGCATTTGTCCTTTCAGCGCATAGAAACGGCCTTGCTCGCCAGGAAGATGATGACACCAGCTCACCATATCGTTCAGAGAGGCAAAAGCACGGCTAATTACACCATCAAACGGTGGCTCTGACGGAAACTCCTCTACCCTACTCTGTACCGGCTCAATGTTCTCAAGTTTCAATTCATGTTGAACCTGGCGCAGGAAACGCACGCGTTTACCGAGGCTATCCAGTAGTGTGAAGTGGGCGTCAGGGCGTACGATAGAGAGAGGAATGCCGGGCAGACCCGGGCCGGTGCCGACATCAATAAAACGTTCACCTTGCAGATAAGGTGCGACGACAATGCTGTCCAGAATATGGCGTACCAGCATCTCATTAGGATCGCGCACCGAAGTCAGGTTGTACGCCTTGTTCCATTTGTGCAGCATATTTACGTAGGCAATAAGCTGATTTTTCTGGTGATCGGTAAGCGAAATTCCTGCGTCTTTCAGCAGTGAGGAGAGTTTGTTGAGCACGGTGATTACCTGTTCTTGATACGTTGCCTGGTAAGCAGGTGCTTACCAGGCATTTTTAATGCGTTATGCGCTACGACGCAGCATACCCTGTTTTTTCAGCCATACCAGCAGAATGGATATAGCCGCAGGCGTGACGCCAGAAATACGCGAAGCCTGACCGATAGAGGCCGGTTTGTGATCGTTGAGTTTGGCGATCACTTCGTTAGAAAGACCGGATACCTGGCGGTAATCCAGCGTCGCAGGCAGCAAGGTATTCTCGTTACGCAGCTGCTTTTCGATCTCATCTTGCTGACGCGCAATATAACCTTCGTATTTAACCTGAATCTCAACCTGTTCCGCCGCCTGTTCGTCTGTCAACGCAGGGGCAAACGGCGTCAGCGTGGTTAATTTTTCATAAGTCATTTCCGGACGACGCAGCAGATCTTCACCACTGGCTTCACGGGAAAGCGGCGCAGTCAGGTGAGCATTCACTTCGGCTGCAGCTTCCGCCGACGGGGTTACCCAGGTCGATTTCAGACGCTGACGCTCACGCTCGATATTCTCAAGTTTCTCGTTAAAGCGCGCCCAACGTTCGTCATCCACCAGGCCCAGTTCACGACCGATTTCAGTCAAACGCAGATCTGCATTATCTTCGCGCAGCATCAGACGATATTCTGCGCGCGAGGTAAACATACGATACGGTTCTTTGGTTCCTAAAGTGCACAGGTCATCGACCAGTACGCCAAGGTAAGCCTGGGATCGCGCAGGCGCCCAGCCTTCTTTGTCGGCAGACAGTCGAGCGGCATTAAGACCGGCCAGCAAACCTTGTGCTGCCGCTTCTTCATAACCGGTAGTGCCATTAATTTGACCGGCAAAGAACAGACCCTGGATAAACTTGCTTTCCAGCGTCGGTTTCAGGTCACGTGGATCGAAGAAGTCATACTCAATGGCATAACCTGGACGCACGATCTTCGCATTTTCCATCCCCTGCATGGAGCGGACGATTTGCATCTGCACATCGAACGGCAGGCTGGTGGAGATGCCGTTCGGATAAATTTCGTTAGACGTCAGCCCTTCCGGTTCAAGGAAGATCTGATGCTGATTTCTGTCGGCGAAGCGCATGACTTTGTCTTCGATCGACGGACAGTAGCGTGGGCCAACACCTTCAATCACTCCGGCATACATTGGACTACGATCGAGGTTACTGCGGATCACGTCATGAGTTTTCTCGTTGGTATGGGTGATATAGCACGGCACCTGCTGTGGATGCTGCGCTGCGTTGCCCATAAACGAGAACACCGGCATTGGGTTATCGCCATGCTGTTGCGCCAGCACACTGAAATTGATGGTGCGGGCGTCAATACGCGGCGGCGTCCCTGTTTTCAGACGACCAACGCGCAGTGGCAGTTCACGCAAACGGCGAGAAAGCGGAATGGAAGGCGGATCTCCAGCACGACCACCGCTGTAATTATCCAGACCGATATGAATCTTGCCGTCAAGGAAAGTGCCTACAGTGAGCACGACAGCCTTAGCACGGAATTTCAACCCCATTTGGGTGACAGCACCGACCACGCGATCGTTTTCGACAATAAGATCCTCAACCGCCTGCTGGAAGATCATCAGGTTTGGTTGATTCTCAAGTGCAGTGCGTACCGCCTGACGGTACAGCACACGATCCGCCTGTGCTCGGGTTGCACGAACCGCCGGTCCTTTGCTGGCGTTTAGTATCCTAAACTGGATACCCGCCTGGTCGATCGCTTTTGCCATCAGACCGCCGAGTGCATCCACTTCTTTTACCAGATGTCCCTTCCCAATACCGCCGATTGCCGGGTTGCAGCTCATCTGTCCCAGAGTGTCGATATTGTGTGTCAAAAGCAGAGTCTGTTGACCCATACGCGCCGCAGCCATCGCGGCCTCGGTGCCTGCATGACCCCCGCCAATGATGATGACGTCAAAAGGATCCGGATAAAACATGGTGATTGCCTCGCATAACGCGGTATGAAAATGGATTGAAGCCCGGGCCGTGGATTCTACTCAACTTTGCCTGCTTGAGAAAGACCTGGGATCCTGGGTATTAAAAAGAAGATCTTTTTATTTAGAGATCTGTTCTATTGTGATCTCTTATTAGGATCGCACTGCCCTGTGGATAACAAGGATCCGACTTTTAAGATCAACAACCTGGAAAGGATCATTAACTGTGAATGATCGGTGATCCTGGACCGTATAAGCTGGGATCAGAATGAGGGGTTATGCACAACTCAAAAACTGAACAACAGTTGTTCTTTGGATAACTACCGGTTGATCCAAGCTTCCTGACAGAGTTATCCACAGTAGATCGCACGATCTGTATACTTATTTGAGTAAATTAATCCACGATCCCAGCCATTCTTCTGCCGGATCTTCCGGAATGTCGTGATCAAGGATGTTGATCTTCAGTGTTTCGCCCATCTGTTTCGCACCGGAATTTTTGAGTTCTGCCTCGAGTTTATCGATCGCACCACAAAAAGTGTCGTATTCACGACTGCCAATACCGATTGCGCCAAAGCGTACCGCAGAAAGATCGGGTTTTTGTTCCAGCAACGCTTCATAGAAAGGAGAAAGGTTGTCCGGAATATCTCCGGCACCGTGGGTAGAACTGATAATCAGCCAGATCCCGGAGGCAGATAAATCTTCTAACAACGGACCATGCAGCGTTTCGGTGGTAAAACCCGCCTCTTCCAGCTTTTCTGCCAGGTGTTCTGCTACATATTCGGCACCGCCCAGGGTGCTGCCGCTGATAAGAGTGATATCTGCCATAAACCGCCACCTTTATTAAGAGTGGCGTATTGTACGCTGTGAACGCGCTGGGATCTACCTGTGGAAAAGTATGGGATTAAAAAAGCTGATCATGGCTTGATGGTACGCATGATCGGGTTCTGCAGGACGATCAGTGTTTCGGTGGACTGAATTTCATCAATTGTTTGGATCTTGTTGATAAGTACATGCTGGAGAGCATCGATCGAACGGCACATCACTTTTATAAAGATGCTGTAGTGGCCGGTTGTGTAATAGGCTTCAGTAACTTCATCAAGGCTTTCCAGCTTTGCCAGCGCGGAAGGGTAGTCTTTGGCGCTCTTTAATATAATGCCGATAAAGCAGCCTACGTCATAACCAAGCTGCTTCGGGCTGACGTCGATACGCGCACCGGTAATGATCCCCGCCTGCTTCATTTTCTCTACACGAACGTGAATCGTCCCCGGGCTGACGCCAAATTGTTTCGCCAGTTCAGCGTAAGCGGTGCGCGCATTGCCCATTAATGCTTCCAGGATGCCACGGTCCAGATTGTCGATCAGATAATTTTCCATAGGATTTTCTTATTCATATTGATGATTCATTCTATTTTAGTCTTCTTTTTTAATGAATCAAAAGTGGGTAAGGCTTTTTATTGAATGATTATTGCATGTGTGCTGGTTTTTGTTGCTTAATCATACGCAACAGGACGCAGGAGTATAAAAAATGAAAACCGCTTACATTGCCAAACAACGTCAAATTAGCTTCGTGAAATCTCACTTTTCTCGTCAACTGGAAGAACGCTTAGGGCTGATTGAAGTCCAGGCGCCAATCCTTAGTCGTGTGGGGGATGGCACGCAGGATAACTTGTCGGGCTGTGAAAAAGCGGTACAGGTAAAAGTGAAAGCTCTGCCTGATGCCCAGTTCGAAGTGGTTCATTCACTGGCGAAGTGGAAACGTCAGACGTTAGGGCAACACGACTTCAGCGTGGGCGAAGGGCTGTACACGCACATGAAAGCCCTTCGCCCCGATGAAGACCGTCTTTCTCCGTTGCACTCGGTCTATGTAGACCAGTGGGACTGGGAACGCGTAATGGGCGACGGCGAGCGTCAATTCTCGACTCTGAAAAGCACGGTAGAGGCGATCTGGGCGGGAATTAAAGCAACCGAAGCTGCGGTTAGCGAAGAGTTTGGCCTGGCACCGTTCCTGCCGGATCAGATCCACTTCGTACACAGCCAGGAATTACTGTCTCGTTATCCGGATCTCGATGCCAAAGGGCGTGAGCGGGCGATTGCGAAAGATCTTGGCGCGGTATTCCTTGTCGGGATTGGCGGCAAGTTGAGTGATGGTCATCGTCATGACGTGCGCGCACCGGATTATGATGACTGGAGCACCCCGTCAGAGCTGGGCCATGCGGGTCTGAACGGCGATATTCTGGTGTGGAACCCGGTACTGGAAGATGCGTTTGAGCTTTCTTCCATGGGGATCCGCGTGGATGCTGACACGCTGAAGCACCAACTGGCGCTAACTGGTGATGAAGATCGTTTGCAACTAGAGTGGCATCAGGCGCTGCTGCGCGGTGAAATGCCGCAGACTATCGGCGGCGGTATCGGCCAGTCTCGTTTGACCATGCTACTGCTGCAACTGCCGCATATCGGCCAGGTTCAGTGTGGCGTTTGGCCTGCGGCAGTTCGTGAGAGCGTCCCTTCTCTGCTGTAATAATTTATCGCCGCCAGCGTCTGAGCAGGCGGCTTCGCATCCCGGTATCAAAACGCCAGATATGATCGAAAATGCGCATGATGCCGGGTTTGCCGTGTGCCGACATCGCCACGGCATGAAAGCGATGCTGATGTACCCGCTGCAACTCTTTCACTTTACTCGTCACGTCATCAGGCAACCGCTGGGCGATAAAATCAGAAATCACCACCGCATCGGCGTCAAACCATTCCCGGCTTTGCAAGCGTTCCATAATGGCGCGAAAACAACTGGCAAGATCGGTGCCGCCACGAAACTGCTGGCTTAAAAAGCGAATCGCTTGTTCGATGCCTTGTGAGCCTGAAAGCTCATAACGGACAATCTCGGTGGAAAATAACATAATAAAGCAGCGCCGGTTTTCAGCGAGGGCAATGCGCATCAATGCCAGGCAGAATGCTTTCGCACACTGTTCATTAAAGCCGCCCATTGAGCCGGAAGTATCCACGCAGACAATAAACGGCCCGCGCGGCTGTTCGTCGTAATCTTTATGTACCACCGGGCGTTCGATCACTTTTTCACGCCACGATTCACCGTGCAGACGATAGGTAAGCAACTGCTTTTCCACCAGCCGACGGTAAAACTCATACTCCAGTTCAGTTATCCCAAGCGTAGCCAGTTCCGGCGGCAGAAGGCGTAAAATATCATCGCTTTGTTGCAGACCATCAACCTGCTCAGGAACGGTCGCCGGTTCGCGCACCATAGTGCGGAAGGTTTCCATCTGCGCATCGTTGCGTGGTATCGATTTGGCTTCCCGCGAACGCCCGAGCTGTTCCGCCAGGCGCTTCAGTTCCGGCTGTTCGTTAAGAAATTCACCGTATTTTACAATTAACTGATAGTCGCCGCGTTTAAGCTGACCGGCGCTCATATCCCACAGACGACCGGCTGCGGTGTTGTTTTCTGCCAGAATCGGTTCAAGCTGCCCACTTAGCGTCATGCGTTCCTGAACTTCACTCAACAGTTGTTCGCGTTCTTCTTCTAATAACTGTTGATTTAACGTCGTCGCTTGCACTATCAGACTTAAGCGCCAACGCTGGAGAAAAAGCGTGTGTAATGCCGGAGTGATCGTGCCGTTGGCATCAACCAACTGCTGGGCTTGTTCGGCCCACGGGGAATTCAGTCGATGCAGTAAGTCCAGTATCTGCGGTAGTTGCACAATAAATTGCGGCGTGGAAAGAAGCTGGCTTTGCTGATAGCACATGACCTCTTCCGTGAGCTCCTGCGGGACTCGGGCATCTTTCAGCCGACTGCGCAGCGCCTCACGCCAGCGGGGAATATCATCAGTGATTGCCGCCTTCAGTCGTGGGAATTTTTCAAAGAAGACAGCCAACTGCGGTGAGGCCAACAGAGCGATGATCATCTCTTCGATCAATCCCTCTTCGCTGACGGCCAGCATCACATTGAGCGTATCCAGTGTTAGCATTGTTGCGCCTGGCGAATCTGGGTGCCGACATCCTGTAGGCTGGCTTCAATGCGACCTAACCAGTCGCTATGGATAAACAGACATTTTTGCTGTTCGCTGAATAAGGCGTGTTGCTTGCGCCAGTCGCTTTCAAGCTCTTCCAGTTGTTGTTTTATTTCACTAGGCAGACCTTCAGCCGATGAACCGGGAAGCGCCAGCGTACTGCCTTGTAAACTCACATCGCGTACAACCAGATGTTGGGCGCTATCAACTTCCAGATTCAGTTTCTGGGCAAAGCCGATACCGTTCAGTTTGCCGCGAATTTCACCACCTTTACTCAGCCACTGTTCCAGTGCGCTACGCTCAAAAGCGATATGAACAACTTCCATATCATGCAATTTTAATGGTTTTTGCAGCAACAGAGTCAGCGTGGAAGCAGCAACGTCGGCAGGAAGTTGATACTGTGGGCGACGGCTGAACATGCCACCCTGACGAATCACCGTAAAGGCCGTTTTATCGCTTTGTTGCTGCTGGAGTTGCAGGCGACGCTGCACAATTGCACTCAGTTGCGTCAGCATTTCCTGTTGCTGCCACGCATGACTGGTCATCAATACGTCAATTTGTTGTTGAATTAAATTCAGACTTTGGGCGTCGTACCACAGGCAATCTTTCAGCAAGATGAGATCAATCGGGACAACCACGCTGCGACCGCTAAAAAAGGCGCTGGCCTGCAATAAGCGGATCGCTTTTTTCCAGCGACGGTCGGAGACATAAGGCGCATCCGGTAATTTATCCAGTTGCTGGCGCAGCATAAAAATCAGCTCAAATACATGATCGGGCAGCGTAATTTCACCAATCTCTTTCTGCCAGCGTTCGTATTCTTCATCCGTGACCTGTAAGGATGGTGGAACGGGATTGTCGTTTTCATCCTGTTGGCTGGTCAGCATGGAGCGAAAATTCGTTTTATCCTGCACTTTATCTAACCACAGACGAA
This sequence comes from Escherichia sp. TW14182, assembly GCF_000208525.1. Classification (NCBI taxonomy): domain Bacteria; kingdom Pseudomonadati; phylum Pseudomonadota; class Gammaproteobacteria; order Enterobacterales; family Enterobacteriaceae; genus Escherichia; species Escherichia sp. TW14182. Next base: position 6,380 of record NZ_AEJZ01000075.1, on the reverse strand, counting down.
TCAGCATACGGTCATATAACGCTTCCAGGCTGCTGTCTGCTTCTGGCAGTTCGTTGGAGGCCGCCACCAGCAGGCGCATAGGGATTTTTTCAACATGTGCGCCGTTGCGGAAGTGGCGTTCATTAATAGCGGTTAGTAGGGTATTAAGAATCGCTGGCCCGGCTTTCCAGATCTCATCAAGAAAGACGATTTCTGCTTCCGGCAGGTAGCCGCTGGTTAAACGCTCATAGCGGCCTTCATCTTTTAACGCCTGAATAGAAAGGGGGCCAAAAACTTCTTCCGGTGTGGAGAAGCGGGTCATCAGATATTCAAACGCGCGCGCATTCTGGAAGGCGAATTTTAAACGCCGGGCGATTAAACTTTTAGCAATACCTGGTGGGCCAAGCAGGAATACGCTTTCACCACTTAATGCCGCTAACAAACACAGGCGGATGGCGTGGCTACGTTCATAAAGCCCTTTTTCAAGCGAACTGCTTAGACGGGAAATTCTTTCCGCTAATAAATGAGGGTGAGCCATAATGAAGTGGCGTCCTTTCGTCAAAAGTTCTGCGTAAACTGCGAGTATAGACGTTTCTTGCTGGTGGCAAAAATAGTCTCAAAGGAGGGCTATTTTTCTTTGAGCCAGGTTAATGTGGTCGCATTTAGGAGTACGATTTTGCCGTTAATCGTGCATACTGTGCGCTTTTTTGTGGGCCAAGGGACTACGCACACATTTCATATTTCAACGAAAGACTAGTCTATGAGCACTGATAATAAGCAATCGTTGCCCGCGATTACCCTCGCGGCGATTGGAGTTGTCTACGGCGATATTGGTACCAGCCCGTTATATACACTTCGTGAATGTTTGTCCGGCCAGTTTGGTTTTGGCGTTGAACGCGATGCTGTGTTTGGCTTTTTATCGCTGATCTTCTGGCTGCTAATCTTTGTGGTTTCCATTAAATATCTCACCTTCGTGATGCGGGCAGATAACGCCGGGGAAGGGGGCATACTGACATTGATGTCGCTTGCCGGGCGTAATACGTCGGCGCGAACGACATCAATGCTGGTGATTATGGGGCTAATCGGCGGCAGTTTCTTCTATGGTGAAGTTGTCATAACACCCGCTATTTCGGTGATGTCAGCCATTGAAGGTCTGGAAATCGTCGCCCCTCAGCTGGATACCTGGATAGTTCCCCTCTCAATCATCGTTCTCACTTTACTGTTTATGATTCAAAAGCATGGCACTGCCATGGTCGGTAAGTTGTTTGCGCCGATTATGCTGACCTGGTTTTTGATTCTGGCGGGGCTGGGGTTACGTAGCATTATTGCCAACCCTGAAGTGTTACATGCTTTAAATCCAATGTGGGCGGTGCATTTCTTCCTTGAATATAAAACCGTTTCCTTTATTGCGTTAGGCGCGGTGGTGCTGTCGATTACCGGTGTCGAGGCGCTGTATGCCGATATGGGGCACTTTGGTAAGTTCCCTATTCGCCTGGCGTGGTTCACCGTCGTATTGCCGTCTTTGACCCTTAACTACTTTGGGCAGGGGGCGCTGCTGTTAAAACACCCGGAAGCGATTAAGAACCCGTTCTTCCTGTTGGCTCCGGACTGGGCGCTGATCCCGCTACTGATCATCGCCGCACTGGCAACGGTGATTGCCTCGCAGGCGGTTATTTCTGGTGTTTTCTCATTGACGCGTCAGGCGGTACGTCTGGGATACTTGTCGCCGATGCGCATTATTCACACCTCTGAAATGGAGTCAGGGCAAATCTACATTCCGTTTGTGAACTGGATGCTCTATGTCGCAGTCGTGATTGTCATTGTCAGCTTTGAGCACTCCAGCAACCTGGCGGCGGCGTATGGAATTGCGGTGACCGGAACGATGGTGCTGACGTCTATTCTTTCAACCACCGTGGCGCGTCAGAACTGGCACTGGAATAAGTATTTTGTTGCGCTGATTTTGATTGCTTTCCTTTGTGTCGATATCCCTCTGTTTACCGCTAACCTCGATAAACTGCTTTCCGGCGGCTGGTTGCCTCTGAGCCTCGGCACGGTGATGTTTATCGTGATGACGACCTGGAAGAGCGAGCGTTTCCGCCTGCTGCGTCGGATGCACGAACATGGTAACTCTCTGGAAGCAATGATTGCTTCACTGGAGAAATCACCGCCTGTTCGCGTTCCCGGAACCGCTGTGTATATGTCGCGTGCAATTAATGTCATTCCCTTTGCGCTGATGCATAACCTTAAACATAACAAGGTGTTGCATGAGCGGGTTATTCTGTTAACTCTGCGTACTGAAGACGCGCCATATGTCCATAACGTCCGTCGGGTACAGATTGAACAATTGTCGCCCACTTTCTGGCGGGTGGTGGCAAGTTATGGTTGGCGAGAAACGCCAAACGTGGAAGAAGTTTTCCACCGCTGCGGTCTGGAAGGATTAAGTTGCCGGATGATGGAAACCTCCTTCTTTATGTCGCATGAATCACTGATCCTTGGCAAACGCCCGTGGTATTTGCGTCTGCGCGGCAAGCTGTACTTGCTGTTGCAACGTAATGCGCTGCGCGCGCCGGATCAGTTTGAAATCCCACCAAACCGGGTTATCGAATTGGGTACTCAGGTCGAAATCTAACGCCAGACGCCTCCTTTCTCCATAAGGGGGCGTTTTTTTTCATGGTTACTCACGATGTAAAACGTTTCGATGTTGATCACATTTCAGTAACGTCGTGATGGTTTTCCTTAATCAGTCAGGATTAAACTGCGGGTCAGCGAAACGTTTCGCTGATGGAGAAAAAAATGAAAAAAGGCACCGTTCTTAATTCTGATATTTCGTCGGTGATCTCCCGTCTGGGACATACCGATACGCTGGTGGTGTGTGATGCTGGTTTACCCATCCCCAAAAGTACAACGCGTATCGATATGGCATTAACCCAGGGTGTACCTTCTTTTATGCAGGTGCTGGGCGTCGTCACAAGTGAAATGCAGGTCGAGGCAGCCATTATCGCGGAAGAGATCAAACAACATAATCCGCAACTCCACGAAACGTTGCTCACTCACCTTGAGCAGCTGCAAAAACACCAGGGAAACACTATTGAAATTCGTTACACCACGCATGAACAATTCAAACAACAAACCGCAGAAAGTCAGGCGGTAATTCGCAGCGGAGAATGTTCTCCGTATGCGAATATCATTCTCTGTGCTGGCGTGACGTTCTGAGGCCGCCATGGAAGCATTACTACAGCTTAAAGGTATCGATAAAGCGTTTCCGGGCGTAAAAGCTCTCTCGGGAGCCGCGTTAAATGTCTATCCAGGTCGTGTGATGGCGCTGGTAGGCGAAAATGGTGCGGGTAAATCCACCATGATGAAAGTGCTGACCGGTATCTATACCCGTGATGCTGGTACGCTTTTATGGTTGGGTAAAGAGACTACTTTTACCGGGCCGAAATCCTCCCAGGAAGCCGGGATTGGGATTATCCACCAGGAACTGAACCTGATCCCGCAGTTGACCATCGCAGAAAACATTTTCCTCGGTCGTGAGTTTGTAAATCGCTTTGGCAAAATTGACTGGAAAACCATGTATGCCGAAGCGGATAAACTCTTAGCCAAACTTAACCTGCGGTTTAAAAGCGACAAGCTGGTGGGCGATCTTTCTATTGGCGACCAGCAGATGGTGGAAATTGCCAAAGTGCTGAGCTTTGAGTCGAAAGTCATCATTATGGATGAACCGACCGATGCGCTGACCGATACCGAAACAGAATCCCTGTTCCGCGTTATCCGCGAACTGAAATCGCAGGGGCGCGGCATTGTCTATATTTCCCACCGTATGAAAGAAATCTTCGAGATTTGCGATGACGTTACCGTTTTTCGTGACGGGCAATTTATTGCCGAGCGCGAAGTAGCGTCACTGACTGAAGATTCGCTGATTGAGATGATGGTGGGACGTAAGCTGGAAGATCAGTATCCACACCTGGACAAAGCGCCGGGAGACGTCTTACTGAAAGTCGATAATCTCTGCGGACCTGGCGTTAACGATGTCTCTTTTGCTTTACGCAAAGGCGAAATTCTTGGCGTCTCTGGTTTGATGGGCGCAGGTCGTACCGAACTGATGAAAGTGCTCTATGGCGCCCTGCCGCGCACCAGCGGTTACGTCACCCTGGATGGGCATGAGGTTGTTACCCGTTCGCCGCAGGATGGCCTGGCAAACGGCATTGTGTATATCTCTGAAGACCGTAAACGCGACGGTTTAGTGTTGGGCATGTCAGTAAAAGAGAACATGTCACTGACCGCGCTACGCTACTTCAGTCGCACAGGTGGTAGCCTGAAACATGCGGATGAGCAGCAGGCGGTCAGTGATTTTATCCGTCTGTTCAACGTCAAGACGCCGTCGATGGAACAGGCAATTGGCCTGCTTTCTGGGGGAAATCAGCAAAAAGTGGCGATTGCCCGTGGCCTGATGACGCGTCCTAAAGTGTTGATCCTTGATGAGCCTACCCGTGGCGTAGATGTCGGCGCGAAAAAAGAGATCTATCAACTGATTAACCAGTTCAAAGCCGATGGTTTGAGCATCATTCTGGTGTCATCGGAAATGCCAGAAGTATTAGGCATGAGCGATCGCATTATCGTCATGCATGAAGGGCATCTCAGCGGGGAATTTACTCGAGAGCAGGCCACTCAGGAAGTGTTAATGGCTGCCGCTGTGGGCAAGCTTAATCGCGTGAATCAGGAGTAAAAAAATGACAACCCAGACTGTCTCTGGTCGCCGTTATTTCACGAAAGCGTGGCTGATGGAACAGAAATCGCTTATCGCTCTGCTGGTGCTGATCGCGATTGTCTCGACGTTAAGTCCGAACTTTTTCACCATCAATAACTTATTCAATATTCTCCAGCAAACCTCGGTGAACGCCATTATGGCGGTCGGGATGACGCTGGTTATCCTGACGTCAGGCATCGACCTGTCGGTCGGTTCTCTGTTGGCGCTGACTGGTGCAGTTGCTGCATCTATCGTCGGCATTGAAGTCAACGCGCTGGTGGCTGTCGCTGCCGCTCTCGCGTTAGGTGCGGCAATTGGCGCGGTAACCGGGGTGATTGTGGCGAAAGGTCGCGTCCAGGCGTTCATCGCTACGCTGGTTATGATGCTTTTACTGCGCGGCGTGACCATGGTTTACACCAACGGTAGTCCGGTGAATACCGGATTTACTGAGAACGCCGATCTGTTCGGCTGGTTTGGTATTGGTCGTCCGCTGGGTGTTCCGACGCCAGTCTGGATCATGGGGATTGTTTTCCTCGCGGCCTGGTACATGCTGCATCACACGCGTCTGGGACGTTACATCTACGCGCTGGGTGGTAACGAAGCAGCAACGCGCCTTTCTGGTATCAACGTCAATAAAATCAAAATCATCGTCTATTCTCTTTGTGGTCTGCTGGCATCGCTGGCCGGGATCATTGAAGTGGCGCGCCTCTCCTCCGCGCAACCTACTGCGGGGACTGGCTATGAGCTGGATGCTATTGCTGCGGTGGTTCTGGGCGGTACGAGCCTGGCGGGCGGAAAAGGTCGCATTGTTGGGACGTTGATCGGCGCATTAATTCTTGGCTTCCTTAATAATGGGTTGAATTTGTTAGGTGTTTCCTCTTATTACCAGATGATCGTCAAAGCGGTGGTGATTTTGCTGGCGGTGCTGGTAGACAACAAAAAACAGTAATAACGACTACAGGACATCTTGAATATGAACATGAAAAAACTGGCTACCCTGGTTTCCGCTGTTGCGCTAAGCGCCACCGTCAGTGCGAATGCGATGGCAAAAGACACCATCGCGCTGGTGGTTTCTACACTTAACAACCCGTTCTTTGTATCGCTGAAAGATGGCGCGCAGAAAGAGGCGGATAAACTTGGCTATAACCTGGTGGTGCTGGACTCCCAGAACAACCCGGCGAAAGAGCTGGCAAACGTGCAGGACTTAACCGTTCGCGGCACCAAAATTCTGCTGATTAACCCGACGGACTCCGACGCAGTGGGTAATGCTGTGAAGATGGCTAACCAGGCGAACATCCCGGTTATCACTCTTGACCGCCAGGCAACGAAAGGTGAAGTGGTTAGCCACATTGCTTCTGATAACGTACTGGGAGGCAAAATTGCGGGTGATTACATCGCGAAGAAAGCTGGCGAAGGTGCAAAAGTTATCGAACTGCAAGGCATTGCCGGTACATCCGCTGCTCGTGAACGTGGTGAAGGCTTCCAGCAGGCCGTTGCTGCTCACAAGTTTAACGTTCTCGCTAGCCAGCCGGCAGACTTCGATCGCACCAAAGGTTTGAACGTCATGCAGAACCTGCTGACCGCTCACCCGGATGTGCAGGCTGTGTTCGCGCAGAATGATGAAATGGCGCTGGGCGCACTGCGCGCGCTGCAA
>NZ_AEJZ01000076.1:0-9676 GCF_000208525.1 Escherichia sp. TW14182 | reverse complement strand
ATTTAAATAAGAGAAACGTTTCGCTGATAAATATGTGCAAATATTTTTGCAAAGTATTTCCTGTGTCATAAAAATACTACTTACAACCCCTATGCAGTTATGAAGCATAATGTTAACTTCTCCATACTTTGGATAAGGAAATACAGACATGAAAAATCTCATTGCTGAGTTGTTATTTAAGCTTGCCCAAAAAGAAGAAGAGTCGAAAGAACTGTGCGCGCAGGTTGAGGCACTGGAGATTATAGTCACCGCGATGCTTCGCAATATGACGCAAAAAGACCAACAGCAGTTGATTGATCAGGTTGAGGGGGCACTGTACGCGGTAAAGCCCGATGCCAGCATTCCTGACGACGATACGGAGCTGCTGCGCGATTACGTAAAAAAGTTATTGAGGCATCCTCGTCAGTAAAACGTTAAACCTTTTCAACCGTTGTCATAAAGCTGTCACGGCAGAGACTTATAGTCGCTTTGTTTTTATTTTTTACTGTATTTGTACATGGAGAAAATAAAGTGAAACAAAGCACTATTGCACTGGCTCTCTTACCGTTACTGTTTACCCCTGTGACAAAAGCCCGGACACCTGATGTACCCATTCTGGAAAAACGAGCTGCACAGGGAGATATTACTACGCCGGGCGGCGCTCGCCGTTTAACTGGCGATCAGACTGCTGCCTTGCGTGATTCTCTTAGCGATAAACCGGCGAAAAATATTATTTTACTTATTGGCGATGGGATGGGGGATTCGGAAATAACTGCCGCACGAAATTATGCCGAAGGTGCGGGCGGTTTTTTTAAAGGAATCGATGCCTTACCGCTTACCGGACAATACACCCACTACTCGCTGGATAAAAAAACCGGTAAACCGGACTATGTCACCGACTCCGCTGCATCAGCAACCGCCTGGTCAACTGGCGTCAAAACTTATAACGGCGCGCTGGGCGTCGATATTCATGAAAAAGATCATCCAACGATTCTGGAGATAGCAAAAGCCGCAGGACTGGCGACCGGCAACGTTTCAACGGCAGAATTGCAGGATGCCACACCCGCCGCGCTGGTGGCGCATGTGACATCGCGCAAATGCTACGGACCGAGCGTGACCAGTGAAAAATGCCCAAGTAATGCGCTGGAAAAAGGCGGTAAAGGTTCCATTACCGAACAACTTCTTAACGCCCGTGCCGATGTTACGCTTGGCGGCGGTGCAAAAACGTTTGCAGAAACGGCAACCGCCGGTGAGTGGCAGGGAAAAACGCTGCGTGAACAGGCGCAGGCTCGCGGCTATCAGTTAGTGAGTGACGCAGCGTCGCTGGAGGCAGTAACAGAGGCAAATCAGGATAAACCGCTACTTGGGCTGTTTTCTGACGGCAATATGCCAGTTCGTTGGGAAGGGCCGAAGGCGTCTTATCACGGTAATATCGATAAACCCGCAGTAACCTGTACCCCGAATCCGCAACGAAATGACAGTGTGCCGACGTTAGCGCAGATGACCGATAAAGCTATTGAGTTATTGAGTAAAAACGAGAAAGGATTCTTCCTGCAAGTTGAAGGTGCATCTATCGATAAACAGGATCATGCCGCTAATCCTTGTGGGCAAATTGGTGAGACGGTTGACCTCGATGAAGCGGTACAACGTGCGCTTGAGTTTGCCAAAAAAGATGGCAATACATTGGTGATAGTTACCGCTGACCACGCTCACGCCAGCCAGATTGTCGCGCCGGATACCAAAGCTCCGGGTCTGACTCAGGCATTAATGACCAAAGATGGTGCGGTGATGGTAATGAGCTACGGTAACTCGGAAGAAGATTCACAAGAACATACCGGCAGCCAGTTGCGTATTGCCGCTTATGGTCCTTACGCTGCCAATGTGGTTGGTCTGACCGATCAGACCGATCTCTTCTACACCATGAAAGCCGCGCTGGGTCTGTAGTCAAAACGCATCCGGCGGTGAATTTTTGCCGCCGGTTGGTATTTTTTCTGTTAGCAACCAGACTTAAAGGCAGATCACGGGCGCAAACGCTCTTGGTTAAAATGTGAAGAGGGATGGTGCTATGAAAATAACATTACTGGTTACCCTGTTATTCGGTTTAGTTTTTTTAACCACTGTCGGCGCTGCCGAGAAGACGTTAACCCCGCAACAACAACGTATGACCTCCTGTAACCAACAGGCGACGGCGAAGGCGTTGAAAGGGGATGCCCGTAAAACGTATATGAGTGATTGCCTGAAGAACAGCAAATCTGCGCCCGGCGAGAAGAGCTTGACGCCGCAGCAGCAGAAGATGCGTGAATGCAATGGCCAGGCGACGCAGCAATCTCTGAAAGGCGATGATCGCAATAAGTTTATGAGCACTTGCCTTAAGAACGCCGCCTGATCCCTGATAGTGCTAACGGGTGAGCTAAGAAAATGGCTCACCCGAAATATCATACTTCCGCTTTTCGCCCCATCTCTATAATTTGGGAAAATTGTTTCTGAATGTTCCCAAAAATAATGAATGATGAAAATTTTTTCAAAAAAGCGGCGGCGCACGGGGAGGAACCACCATTAACTCCTCAAAACGAACATCAGCGTTCCGGGCTGCGCTTCGCCCGGCGCGTCAGGTTACCCCGTATGGTAGGACTGGCGGGGATGTTCTTACCGATTGCTTCAACGCTGGTTTCGCATCCGCCGTCGGGCTGGTGGTGGCTGGTGTTAGTGGGCTGGGCTTTTGTCTGGCCGCATTTAGCCTGGCAGTTAGCGAGCAGAGCCATTGATCCGCTTGGTCGGGAAATTTACAACTTAAAAACCGATGCGGTGTTAGCGGGAATGTGGGTAGGCGTGATGGGCGTAAACGTGCTGCCTTCGATCGCGATGTTGATGATTATGTGTCTGAATTTGATGGGAGCCGGTGGCCCTCGTCTGTTTGTCGCTGGTCTGGTGCTGATGGTCGTTTCCTGCCTTGTCACCCTCGAACTGACGGGTATCACGGTGTCACTAAATAGTGCGCCGCTGGAATGGTGGCTCTCACTGCCCATTATCGTCATTTATCCTTTGCTGTTTGGCTGGGTTAGCTATCAGACGGCAACAAAACTTGCAGAACATAAACGCAGATTGCAGGTAATGAGTACCCGCGATGGCATGACGGGCGTTTACAACAGGCGTCACTGGGAACTAATGTTGCGCAATGAGTTTGATAATTGTCGGCGACATAACCGCGATGCGACGTTGTTAATCATCGATATCGACCATTTCAAAAGTATCAACGACACCTGGGGCCACGATGTGGGCGATGAAGCGATAGTTGCTCTCACTCGTCAGTTACAAATTACTCTGCGCGGTAGTGATGTGATTGGTCGTTTTGGGGGGGATGAATTTGCGGTGATTATGTCTGGTACGCCAGCAGAAAACGCCATTACCGCCATGTTACGGGTACATGAAGGGTTAAATACATTACGTTTACCAAATACGCCGCAGGTCATGTTGCGGATAAGTGTCGGTGTCGCGCCGCTGAGCCCGCAAATGAGTCACTATCGTGAGTGGCTGAAATCGGCAGATATGGCACTTTATAAAGCAAAGAAAGCCGGACGTAACCGCACCGAAGTGGCGGCCTGACGTCCGGGGAGAGTGCATCAGGACTTGCTAAGTTTTTCTGATTTTTCCATACACTTCGTCATTGCTTCGATCACTGCGGCACGGAAACCTTTCTCTTCCAGTACGCGCACCGCTTCAATGGTGGTGCCTCCTGGTGAGCAAACCATATCTTTCAACGCGCCCGGATGTTCTCCGGTTTCCAGCACCATTTTTGCAGAACCCATTACCGCCTGGGCGGCAAATTTATACGCCTGCGCGCGTGGCATTCCCCCCAGCACGGCTGCGTCGGCCATCGCTTCGATAAACATAAAGACATAGGCAGGAGAAGAACCACTCACGCCAACTACCGGATGGATCATTGGTTCGGCAATCACTTCCGCCTCGCCAAAACAGCGAAAAATATTCAGCACATCAGCAGTATCTTCAGGCGTAACCAGCGCGTTTGGCGTTACGGAAGTCATCCCGGCATTGACCAGCGCGGGGGTATTTGGCATCGCGCGGATAATTTTCCGGTCATGGCCCAGTGCGCGGGCAAGTTGGTCGAGTGTGACGCCCGCTGCAATAGAGACAACCAGCGAGTCTTTATTCAGGCTGGACGTGATTTCGCTAAGCACTTTGATCATGATGCCCGGTTTAACGGCGGCAAAAACGATGTCGGTGATTTGTGCCACTTCCTGCGCTGACTCTGCGGCGTTGATGCCGAATTGATCGTGTAAAGCAGCGACTTTATCCGGGGAGGGGGTATACACCCAGATTTGCCCTGGAAGCACCTGACCACTGGCAATCAGACCGCCGAGAATGGCTTTTCCCATATTACCGCAGCCAATAAAACCGATTTTCTTTTCCATTGCCTCACTCCTGCCGTGAAATTCATTGTTTTGATAATCGCTGGCAGAAGCATAAACAGAACTATGCCGGAAGGCAAAAGCGCGACACAATAGAGGATTACCCAACAAAGGATGACTTTATGACAATTTGGGTGGACGCCGACGCGTGTCCCAATGTAATTAAAGAGATTTTGTATCGCGCGGCTGAACGTATGCAAATGCCGCTGGTACTGGTGGCTAACCAGAGTTTACGTGTACCGCCATCGCCGTTTATTCGCACGCTACGCGTCGCGGCAGGTTTTGACGTTGCCGATAATGAAATTGTACGTCAGTGTGAAGCGGGCGATTTGGTGATCACCGCAGACATTCCTCTGGCTTCTGAAGCCATTGAGAAGGGAGCAGCGGCACTTAATCCACGTGGTGAACGTTACACGCCAGCGACCATTCGTGAACGTCTGATGATGCGCGATTTTATGGATACCTTACGCGCCAGTGGTATCCAGACCGGAGGGCCAGATAGCTTTTCGCAGCGTGACCGCCAGGCATTCGCAGCAGAACTGGAAAAGTGGTGGCTGGAAGTGCAACGTAGTCGCTCATGAATGTAATTTATTAGTTACACTTCTTTCTTGAGCATTTCTTGGTATAGTAAAGAGTGTATTGAAAATTTCACCCTAAGTGGAATTATTTCTTTACAATCGAAATTGTACTAGCTTGATGGTATGATCGCTATTCTTACGAACCCGGCTTTCGCCGCATTGCGACCTTTTGGGGAAAACCCACGATGACACAACCTCTTTTTCTGATCGGGCCTCGGGGCTGTGGTAAAACAACGGTCGGAATGGCTCTTGCCGATTCGCTTAACCGTCGGTTTGTCGATACCGACCAGTGGTTGCAATCACAGCTCAATATGACGGTCGCGGAGATCGTCGAAAGGGAAGAGTGGGCCGGATTTCGCGCCAGAGAAACCGCAGCACTGGAAGCGGTGACAGCACCATCGACCGTTATCGCCACGGGGGGCGGCATTATTCTGACGGAATTTAATCGTCACTACATGCGTAATAACGGGATTGTGGTTTATCTGTGTGCGCCAGTAGCGGTACTGGTTAATCGTCTGCAAGCAGCACCCGAAGAGGATTTGCGACCAACCTTAACCGGAAAGCCGCTAAGTGAAGAAGTTCGGGAAGTGCTGGAAGAACGCGATGCGTTATATCGTGAAGTCGCGCATATTATCATTAACGCTAATAATGAACCCAGTCAGGTGATTTCTGAAATTCGTAGCGCCCTGGCACAGACGATCAATTGTTGACTCCCGAGCGCCTATACTTAACGTTCATCCCGTGAAATAAGGAAGAACGATGCCAACGAAACCGCCTTATCCTCGTGAAGCATATATTGTAACGATTGAAAAAGGAAAACCAGGGCAGACCGTAACCTGGTATCAGCTCAGAGCCGATCATCCCAAACCTGACTCTTTAATCAGCGAACATCCGACCGCTCAGGAAGCGATGGATGCTAAAAAACGCTATGAGGATCCTGACAAAGAGTGACCGTATCAGACTGCTCGGAAGGGACTCTGAGTGCTACTACAAAGGATCTGCGTCACATTTTTCACAATTCATGTTTTTCAAATAATTAGAATATTAAACAATAACAATCTATTACTGGAATCATTTGGAATCTTTACATTATTCCGGGCGCGTCTACTGCTACGCTTTTTGTCATTTGTAGCACAGGTAAGTGCCAGCAGTGGTGCTTAACATTTGCCCGGTAATTAACGACGAAGTAAAAGTAAGGTGGAATAACAATGAGTGCGTCGTTGGCGATCCTGACCATCGGCATTGTACCTATGCAGGAAGTTTTACCGCTCCTGACTGAGTACATTGACGAAAATAACATTTCCCATCATAGCCTGCTGGGGAAGTTAAGCCGCGAAGAAGTGATGGCGGAGTATGCGCCAGAAGCAGGCGAAGAAACGATTCTTACATTATTAAATGACAATCAACCGGCTCACGTCTCGCGTCGTAAAGTAGAACGCGATCTGCAAAGCGTGGTTGAAGTGCTTGATAACCAGGGTTACGACGTCATTTTGTTGATGAGTACGGCAAACATTAGCAGTATGACGGCGCGTAATACAATCTTTCTGGAGCCGTTGCGTATATTGCCACCGCTGGTTTCTACCATTGTCGAAGGTCATCAGGTCGGTGTAATCGTACCGGTTGAAGAACTGTTGCACGTTCAGGCACAAAAATGGCAAATCTTACAGAAACCGCCCTTGTTTTCCCTGGGGAACCCTATTCATGATTCTGAACAGAAAATCATTGATGCCGGGAAAGAACTACTGGAAAACGGTGCGGATGTCATCATGCTGGATTGTTTGGGATTTAATCAGCGCCATCGTGATTTACTGCAAAAACAGCTCGATGTTCCTGTTTTGCTCTCTAACGTATTGATTACAAGGCTGGCTGCAGAATTACTGATGTGATTTTGCGTGACAGCCAGCGCCTCTGGCCCCTATAGTGAAGTAGACGTTCAACTACCAGACAGGGCCAGTTTATGCTTCAAAGTAATGAGTACTTTTCCGGCAAAGTGAAATCGATCGGCTTTTCCAGCAGCAGCACTGGTCGCGCCAGCGTTGGTGTCATGGTTGAAGGCGAATACACCTTCAGCACCGCCGAACCTGAAGAGATGACGGTAATCAGCGGGGCGCTGAATGTGTTACTGCCTGACGCGACCGACTGGCAAGTGTATGAAGCCGGCTCTGTATTTAATGTTCCCGGCCACAGCGAGTTCCATCTGCAAGTTGCTGAACCGACCTCTTATTTGTGCCGCTATCTGTAATATCTCGCCTTCCCATTTAATGGGAGGGCATTTTTCTGGAATATTCTTTATTTTGGTAATAATAAACGCCAGTGGCTGCTGGTTTTTATATTTTCGATATATACATAAAATATCAAATTGATATAAACCTTAGCGAAGATTGTGAATAAAAATAATAGGTTGATAACTTGTATTACTGACTTTGACGAACCGTCTATAAATTCATTGCATCAGTTATCCGCGCGTAATTTAATATAGTGGAAACACCGGTTATCGCCTTAAAAATCGCGAATGATTATATCAATGTCAGGTTTGACTTTTTACGCCGGATAAGACGCGTCTGGCGTCGCATCCGGCATTGAAGGCAAATCAGCAATTAACGTTGTGCTTCGCCACCCAATCCTTCGATCAGGTTTTGAATTAATGCCGCCAGTTCACCGGTCATCAGGATGAAATCGGCGTCAAAACGCTGGGCGAAATCTTCTCGGTCGATATCTTCGTTTTGATCGCGCAGTTCGTCGCAGAATTTCAGGCGTTTGAGCGAACCATCATCACACATCACAAACTGAATGCGCTGCTGCCAGTCGAGCGCCAGTTTAGTCACCACTTTTCCGGCTTCAATGTGATTGGTGATCTCTTCGCTGGTCAGATCCTGTTTCTTCGCGCGGATCACGCCGCCATCTTCCAGCAGCGATTTCAGCTCGGCTTCATCAAGCAACTGGAAGCCCTGCGCCGCGCTACCGGAGCGTACCCATTCGGTCAGCGTCAGTTCAATCGGGTTTTCCATGGTCAATGGCACAACCGGTAACGACCCCAGGCTTTTACGCAGCAGTGCCAGCGTATCTTCTGCTTTTTTGGCGCTGGCGCAGTCCACCATAATCAACCCGTTAACCGTGTCGATCCACATCATGGTCTGGCTGAAGCGGCTAAAAGCGCGCGGTAATAGAGAGTGCAGCACTTCATCTTTCAGCGAATCTTTTTCGGTTTTCTTCAGCTTACGCGCCTGTTCTGCTTCCAGTTTGGCGATTTTCGCTTCCAGCGCCTGTTTAATCACCGGAGACGGAAGGATTTTTTCTTCTTTACGCGCGCAGATAACAATTTGACCATTGGCAACGTGCGTTAATGCATCGCTGTGCGATCCCATCGGAGGAACCCAGCCCATCTTCGCCATGTCCTGGCTTCCGCATGGGGTAAATGCCATCGAGGCTAGCTGTTTTTCCATCTCTTCTGCACGCAGCGAAATTTCGCGGCTAAGACGGTAAACCATTAAATTTTTGAACCACAGCATGATAATTTCCACGGCCTTGTCGTTAAATTTAGCGGGCATGATAACGAATTGTCGGCGGCCTTGCATTGCCAATCCGGTTGTCCGTCTCTACGCTATTGATATTGAAAAAAATAAGGAGAGTACCGTGCGTATAGGTATCGATTTAGGCGGCACCAAAACTGAAGTGATTGCACTGGGCGATGCAGGAGAGCAATTGTACCGTCATCGTCTGCCCACGCCGCGTGATGATTACTGGCAAACTATTGAAACTATCGCCACGTTGGTTGATATGGCGGAGCAGGCGACGGGGCAGCGCGGAACAGTAGGCATGGGCATTCCCGGCTCGATTTCGCCCTACACCGGCGTGGTGAAAAACGCTAATTCGACCTGGCTTAACGGTCAGCCATTCGATAAAGACTTAAGCGCGCGGTTGCAGCGGGAAGTGCGGCTGGCAAATGACGCCAACTGTCTGGCGGTTTCGGAAGCGGTAGATGGGGCGGCAGCGGGAGCGCAGACGGTATTTGCCGTGATTATCGGTACGGGATGCGGCGCGGGCGTGGCGTTCAATGGGCGGGCGCATATTGGCGGCAACGGCACGGCAGGTGAGTGGGGACATAATCCGCTACCGTGGATGGACGAAGATGAACTGCGTTATCGCGAAGAAGTCCCTTGTTATTGCGGTAAAAAAGGCTGTATTGAAACCTTTATTTCAGGTACAGGATTCGCGACGGATTATCATCGGTTGAGCGGACATGCGCTGAAAGGTAGTGAAATTATCCGCCTGGTTGAAGAAAGCGATCCGGTTGCAGAGCTGGCATTGCGTCGCTATGAGCTGCGGCTGGCAAAGTCGCTGGCACACGTGGTGAATATTCTCGACCCGGATGTGATTGTGCTGGGGGGCGGGATGAGCAATGTTGACCGTTTATATCAAACGGTTCCGCAGTTGATTAAACAATTTGTCTTCGGCGGCGAATGTGAAACGCCGGTGCGCAAGGCGAAGCATGGTGATTCCAGCGGCGTACGCGGCGCCGCGTGGTTATGGTCGCAAGAGTAAAAAATTCAGGTAATTGGTACATCATGCCTGATGCGACGCTTGCCGCGTCTTACCAGGCCTACAAAATGAGCCGTCCCGGAGCCCGTAGGCCGGATAAGGCGCTCGCGCCGCATCCGGCACCGTGCTCAGATGCCAGATGCGACACTGGCG
>NZ_AEJZ01000077.1:0-23942 GCF_000208525.1 Escherichia sp. TW14182 | reverse complement strand
ACACTATCAGTAAGTTGGAGTCACTACCCGTTGTGTGATGGTTGTGGTCAGTGCTGCCTGCATAAACTGATGGATGAAGACACCGACGAAATCTACTTCACTAACGTCGCTTGCCGTCAGCTTAATATTAAAACCTGTCAATGTCGGAACTACGAACGCCGCTTCGAGTTTGAACCTGACTGCATCAAATTAACCCGCGAAAACCTGCCAACATTCGAATGGCTACCGATGACCTGTGCATATCGATTGCTGGCGGAAGGGAAGGCATTGCCAGAGTGGCATCCGCTGATGACTGGTTCGAAAGCGGCAATGCACGGTGAGCGAATCTCTGTACGTCATATTGCGGTGAAAGAATCAGAAGTGATCGACTGGCAGGATCATATACTCAATAAACCGGACTGGGCGCAGTGAGCATTTGAAACAGAAGGGATTACTTTCTCGTTTTGAACGGGGCACTGTTGGTGCATCAGAACTGAAATTTACATTCAGAATTGCCAGGGGATTGTCATTATTATCTGCCCCCAATGCGAACAGAAAAATGCCCCTCTGTGCAGTAATGAAGATTGGATTTACTCCTGCACTTAATGCCCTGCGAGCAAATGTGCTGTAATTCATACGCTGTACGAACTTATACTGATACTCCTATTTCTCGGTGCTACATTCCTGTATTTATTGCCAGTTTCCAGAGACTGCTTATCTGCTCACTCACGTTTTTTCGAGAGAACGATAATATTTTTCGTGGGGAAATAACTGCAAAGGAGAATTCTTAATATCGTCGTTTAATTTGTCGAATGCGGACATGGATTTTATGCAGACCATATAAACATTCTCTGGTCGCTTGTTCTTAACAGAATGTTTTTTGCTGATACTCGCAATGTGGTGACCTGGTCGATGAAACTGGCACTGTATAGTGCCAGTCGCAACTTAGTTGGCTTGCTTTTTCATCATACTGATAATAAACAACAGCGCCGCACACAGCACCACCGACGGGCCTGCTGGCGTATCGTAAAACGCGGAAAAGGTTAAACCACCAGTTACGGCAATCATCCCCACCAAAACAGCGACACCAGCCATCTGCTCCGGCGTGCGGGCAAAACGACGTGCAGTAGCCGCAGGAATAATCAGCAGCGAGGTAATAATCAACGCGCCGACAAATTTCATTGCCACGCCAATCGTCAATGCCGTCACCAGCATCAACAATAATTTTACGCGCTGTAATTTCACGCCATCGACAAACGCCAGATCCGGGCTAATCGTCATCGACAGTAAATTGCGCCATTGCCAGAACAGAATTGCCACCACGATGACCACGCCAATCGCAATGGAGATAAGATCTTCCGGCGTCACTGCCAGCAAATCACCGAACAGGTATGCCATCAAGTCAACGCGAATGTTAGACATCAGGCTGACGACGACCAGACCCAGCGACAAAGCACTGTGCGCCATAATTCCCAATAATGTATCGATCGCCAGTTGTGGGCGCTTTTCCAGCCATACCAGACCGCCCGCCAGCAGCAGCGTAACCGCAATCACTGCATAGAAAGGATTCACATCCAGTAGCAGGCCAAACGCGACGCCAAGTAAAGATGCATGTGCCAGCGTGTCGCCGAAATAAGACATACGACGCCAGACAACAAACGAACCCAGCGGACCTGCGGCACAGGCCAGCATGATCCCGGCTAACCAACCAGGAAATAATAATTCAATCATGAGCGATCATTTCCCCGACGCAGAATAATCCGCCCCTGTAAATCATGGCGGTGATTATGATGATGGCGATAGATACCCAGTTGCTCAGCACCGCGAGGTCCAAACATCGAAATAAATTCTGGATGCAGGGAAACGACTTCCGGTGTGCCGGAACAACAGATGTGGTGATTGAGGCAAAGTACTTCATCGGTTTTTGCCATCACCAGATGCAGATCGTGAGAAACCATTAATACGCCACAATCCAGTTCGCGGCGCAGTTGATCAATCAGGTCGTACAACGCAACCTGACCATTTACATCCACGCCTTGAGTGGGTTCATCCAGCACTAATAATTGCGGTTGATTTAACAACGCGCGCGCCAGCAGTACACGCTGCGTTTCGCCGCCAGAGAGCTTTTGCATTGGCGCGTCAATCAGATGCCCGGCCTGAACGCGTTTCAGTGCGGGCAGAATATCTTCTTTATATGTACCGGGGCGTAAGCGTAAAAAACGGTTTACGGTCAGTGGCAACGTGGTGTCGAGATAGAGCTTTTGCGGCACGTAGCCGATACGCAGTTTTCCGTGGCGCTTGATAACACCTTCATCTGGTGTTACCAGCCCGAGCACAACCCGCACCAGCGTCGACTTACCTGCGCCGTTCGGCCCAAGTAAGGTCAAAATTTTTCCAGGTTTAAGTTCCAGCGACACATCAGAGAGGACGCGGCGTTGGCCAAAAGAAACCGAGACATTTTCCAGGGAAACCAGACTTGTCATGTTAATTTTAGTCTTGCAGTAGTCATGAAATGTTATAATATCACACTTCTTGTATTCATTACGATGATTGGTCGCATTATGTTACATAAAAAAACGCTTCTTTTCGCAGCATTATCCGTCGCTCTCTGGGGTGGTGCAACACAGGCGGCAGATGCCGCCGTTGTTGCTTCGCTTAAACCTGTTGGATTCATCGCTTCCGCCATTGCTGATGGGGTAACAGAGACTGAAGTATTACTGCCTGATGGTGCTTCAGAACACGATTATTCACTGCGTCCATCGGATGTAAAACGCTTACAGAACGCGGACTTAGTCGTCTGGGTTGGCCCGGAGATGGAAGCGTTTATGCAAAAGCCGGTGAGCAAATTACCTGAGGCGAAACAGGTAACGATTGCGCAGCTTGAGAATGTAAAACCGATGCTGATGAAAAGTATTCACGGCGATGATGATGATCATAACCACGCGGAAAAAAGTGACGAAGATCACCATCACGGCGATTTCAACATGCATCTTTGGCTCTCCCCAGAGATAGCGCGGGCTACAGCGGTTGCAATCCATGGAAAATTAGTGGAACTTATGCCGCAAAGTCGAGCCAAACTTGACGCCAACCTGAAGGATTTTGAGGCACAATTAGTTGCAACCGATAAACAGGTTGGTAATGAGCTCGCGCCGCTCAAGGGAAAAGGTTATTTCGTTTTTCATGATGCTTACGGCTACTTCGAAAAACAATTCGGACTGACACCGCTTGGTCATTTTACCGTTAACCCAGAGATTCAACCGGGCGCGCAGCGTTTACATGAAATAAGAACACAGTTGGTTGAGCAAAAAGCAACCTGCGTTTTTGCTGAACCACAGTTCAGGCCAGCGGTCGTTGAAAGCGTCGCACGAGGGACATCCGTTCGTATGGGAACGTTGGATCCCCTTGGGACGAATATCAAACTGGGTAAAACAAGCTATTCAGAATTTCTGAATCAATTAGCCAACCAGTACGCGAGCTGCCTGAAAGGAGATTAATGAGGAAGTGATTACGTGCAACAGATAGCCCGCTCTGTCGCCCTGGCGTTTAATAATTTACCGCGACCACACCGCGTTATGTTGGGGTCGCTCACAGTTCTTACTCTGGCCGTCGCTGTCTGGCGGCCCTATGTTTACCACCGCGACGCCACGCCAATTGTTAAAACCATTGAGCTGGAACAAAACGAAATCCGTTCACTCTTACCTGAAGCCAGTGAACCGATTGATCAAGCCGCACAAGAAGATGAAGCCATTCCGCAAGATGAACTGGACGACAAGATCGCCGGAGAAGCGGGTGTGCATGAATATGTTGTTTCCACAGGCGATACGCTAAGTAGCATCCTCAATCAATATGGTATTGATATGGGTGATATCACCCAACTGGCTGCTGCGGATAAAGATCTGCGTAACCTGAAAATTGGTCAACAACTCACCTGGACATTAACCGCAGAGGGCAATTTACAACGTCTGACCTGGGAGGTTTCTCGTCGGGAAACGCGTACCTATGACCGCACTGCAGCAAACGGTTTTAAAATGACCAGCGAAATGCAGCAAGGGGAGTGGGTTAATAATCTACTGAAAGGCACTGTAGGGTCGAGCTTTGTTGCCAGCGCCAGAAGTGCTGGTTTAACCAGTGCTGAAGTGAGCGCAGTGATTAAAGCGTTACAGTGGCAGATGGACTTTCGGAAGGTTAAAAAAGGCGATGAATTTGCGGTATTAATGTCACGTGAAATGCTTGATGGCAAACGTGAGCAAAGCCAGTTACTGGGCGTACGTTTGCGTTCTGAAGGTAAAGATTACTACGCTATCCGTGCCGAAGATGGCAAGTTCTATGATCGTAACGGTACTGGTCTGGCGAAAGGATTCTTGCGATTCCCGACGGCGAAGCAGTTCCGTATCTCGTCTAACTTTAACCCGCGTCGTCTGAACCCGGTCACAGGTCGCGTTGCGCCGCACAGAGGGGTTGATTTCGCGATGCCACAGGGTACGCCGGTACTTTCGGTGGGTGACGGTGAAGTGGTTGTAGCCAAACGCAGTGGCGCCGCAGGTTATTATGTTGCGATCCGTCATGGCCGCACCTATACCACGCGTTATATGCACCTGCGCAAGATTCTGGTGAAACCGGGGCAGAAGGTAAAACGAGGCGATCGTATCGCGCTTTCCGGTAACACCGGGCGTTCAACCGGGCCGCATTTGCACTATGAAGTATGGATCAACCAGCAGGCCGTAAACCCGCTGACGGCGAAACTGCCGCGTACCGAAGGGCTGACTGGCTCCGATCGCAGTGAGTTCCTGGCGCAGGCCAAAGAGATTGTGCCGCAGCTACAGTTTGATTAATTAACACCCATTCGCAGCCGGTACGCAGTCAGTACCGGCTTTTTTATTTGGTGCGGGGCAAGTTGCGCCGCTACACTATCAGCAGATTGATATTTGCCTTATCCGAAACTGGAAAAGCATGGAAACGAAAAAAAATAATAGTGAATACATTCCTGAGTTTGATAAATCCTTTCGCCATCCGCGTTACTGGGGAGCCTGGTTGGGTGTGGCGGCGATGGCCGGCATTGCCTTAACGCCTCCGAAATTCCGCGATCCCATTCTGGCGCGGCTGGGACGTTTTGCCGGACGATTGGGTAAAAGCTCACGTCGTCGTGCGTTAATCAATCTGTCTCTTTGCTTTCCAGAACGTAGCGAAGCTGAACGCGAAGCGATTGTGGATGAGATGTTTGCCACAGCGCCGCAGGCGATGGCGATGATGGCAGAACTGGCGATACGCGGGCCGGAAAAAATTCAGCCGCGCGTAGACTGGCAGGGACTGGAAATTATCGAAGAGATGCGGCGTAACGACGAGAAAGTGATCTTTCTGGTGCCGCACGGCTGGGCGGTAGATATCCCCGCTATGCTGATGGCCTCGCAAGGGCAGAAAATGGCGGCGATGTTCCATAATCAGGGCAACCCGGTTTTTGATTATGTCTGGAACACCGTGCGTCGTCGTTTTGGTGGTCGTCTACATGCGAGGAATGACGGCATAAAACCGTTCATCCAGTCGGTTCGTCAGGGGTACTGGGGCTATTATTTGCCCGATCAGGATCATGGCCCGGAGCACAGTGAATTTGTTGATTTCTTTGCAACTTATAAAGCGACGCTGCCCGCGATTGGTCGTCTGATGAAAGTGTGTCGTGCGCGTGTCGTACCGTTGTTTCCGATTTATGACGGCAAGACGCATCGTTTGACGATTCAGGTGCGCCCGCCGATGGATGACTTGTCAGAGGCAGATGACCATACCATTGCGCGGCGGATGAATGAAGAAGTCGAGATTTTTGTTGGTCCGCGACCAGAGCAATACACCTGGATTTTAAAATTGCTCAAGACTCGCAAACCGGGCGAAATTCAGCCTTATAAACGCAAAGATCTTTATCCCATCAAATAGAAAAAGCCTCTCACAAAGAGAGGCTTTCGTCTGATGATAAATTCAAGTTTGCTTCAGAAGATTTGAAATCTGTCGAATTATCATTGAATTGCAGGCCGGATAAGGCGTTTTCACCGCATCCGGCAACGTACTTACTCTACGGTTAAAATACGCGTGGTGTTGGTAGAACCCACGGTACTCATCACATCGCCCTGGGTGACAATTACCAGGTCACCAGACATCAGGTAGCCTTTATCGCGCAGCAGATTTACCGCTTCGTTGGCTGCAACCACGCCATCATTCGCGCTGTCAAAATAGACCGGCGTTACACCACGATAAAGCGCAGTCAGGTTCAGGGTACGCTCATGGCGAGACATTGCGAAAATCGGCAGTCCGGAGCTGATACGGGAAGTCATCAGCGCGGTACGACCTGACTCGGTCATGGTGATGATAGCGGTAACACCTTTCAGGTGGTTAGCCGCATACATCGCGGACATGGCGATAGCTTCTTCCACATTGTCGAACTGAACGTCCAGACGATGTTTAGACACGTTGATGCTTGGGATTTTTTCCGCACCCAGGCAAACACGCGCCATGGCTGCAACGGTTTCTGACGGATACTGACCCGCAGCGGTTTCTGCAGACAACATTACTGCGTCAGTACCATCCAGCACGGCGTTTGCCACGTCCATAACTTCTGCACGAGTCGGCATTGGGTTGGTAATCATTGACTCCATCATCTGGGTCGCAGTGATTACCGCACGGTTCAGCTGACGCGCGCGACGAATCAATGCTTTCTGAATGCCGACCAGTTCAGGATCGCCAATTTCTACGCCGAGGTCGCCACGTGCAACCATCACCACGTCAGAGGCGAGAATAATGTCGTCCATCGCATCCTGGCTGCAAACGGCTTCTGCGCGTTCAACCTTAGCGACAATTTTCGCATCACAACCAGCGTCGCGCGCCAGACGGCGTGCATAGTTCAGGTCTTCGCCGCAGCGTGGGAAGGAGACCGCCAGGTAATCCACGCCAATCAGCGCCGCAGTCTGGATATCTGCTTTATCTTTCTCGGTCAGGGCTTCAGCCGACAGGCCGCCGCCGAGTTTGTTGATCCCTTTATTGTTGGAGAGCGGGCCGCCGACGGTCACTTCGGTGAACACTTTCATGCCCTGAACTTCCAGCACTTTTAACTGAACGCGACCGTCGTCCAGCAGCAAGATGTCGCCAGGCACGACGTCAGCAGGCAATCCTTTATAGTCGATGCCGACTTTTTCTTTATCGCCTTCACCTTTCCCCAGGTTGGCGTCCAGCAGGAATTTATCCCCAATATTGAGGAATACCTTACCTTCTTTAAAGGTAGATACACGAATCTTTGGCCCCTGAAGGTCACCCAGAATAGCCACATGACGCCCCAGTTTTGCGGCAATTTCACGAACTTTATCCGCGCGCATTTTGTGATCTTCAGGCGAGCCATGAGAAAAGTTCATACGTACAACGTTCGCGCCGGCAGCGATAACTTTTTCAAGGTTATTATCGCGATCAGTAGCAGGGCCTAACGTGGTAACGATTTTGGTTCTGCGAAGCCTTCTGGACATGTAATACTCCGTTGACTGAAACAACAAGGTGTTGCTTGAACATGAAATCCGAATGAAATAAAGCCATTGTGGCGATAAATTAATCTCATTCGGATGTCGTATAAGATTAGAACAATGGCAATCGTTTTAACGATCGTCACTTAAATTAAGTAACTGCTTATCAAAACGCGATTCCTTAAGAGCTTCCTTGACCCGCTTCAAGTTATCTCTGAATTTTGCGCCGCGTCGCAAAGTAAATCCTGTTGCCAGCACATCTATCACGGTCAACTGGGCAAGTCGAGAGACCATGGGCATATAAATGTCAGTATCTTCCGGTACGTCGAGGGTAATTGCCAGCGTCGCTTCTTGGGCGAGTGGTGTACCAGCAGAGGTGAGGGCAATCACCATTGCGTCGTTTTCCCGCGCCAGTTGCGCCAGTTCAACCAGATTTTTGGTTCTGCCGGTATGGGAAATCAACACAACGACGTCTCCATCGCTACAGTTCATACAACTCATTCGCTGCAGTACGATATCGTCCGAGTAGATCACCGGAACATTGAAGCGAAAAAACTTATTCATTGCATCGTGGGCAACAGCGGCAGAAGAACCTAACCCGAAAAAGGCAATTTTTTTCGCCTGGGTGAGGAGATCAACAGCGCGATTGACGGCGGACTTATCCAGCGAGTGGCGGACGTGATCGAGAGTAGCCATTGCCGACTCAAATATTTTCCCTGTGTATGATTCAACGCTGTCATCTTCACTGACGTTGCGATTAACATAGGGTGTGCCATTAGCCAGACTTTGCGCCAGATGCAGTTTAAAATCAGGAAAACCGCGTGTGTCCATGCTGCGACAGAAACGATTGACCGTCGGTTCGCTAACATTGGCTTCCAGTGCCAGAGCAGCAATACTCGAATGGATCGCGTTGTCGGGCGAGACAAGAATGACCTCGGCAACTTTGCGTTCTGATTTGCTCAGATGTTCCAGTTTAGACTGGATTTTTTCCAGCATATTCATGATGTAAAGAGACTCACGGGTAATGACGATTTCCGCACGGAAAGAAATCGAAATGCAGTTTTGTCAGATATTACGCCTGTGCGCTGTGTTAATGACAAAAGCAGATAAAAAAGTTGTTATTTTTTTTCATAACATGATCAGTGTCAGATTTTTACCCAAAGGAAAACGATGGTTTTTTTATCAGTTTTGCCGCACTTTACGCGCTTTTGCCGTAATCGCACGGGTGGATAAGCGTTTACAGTTTTCGCAAGCTCGTAAAAGCAGTACAGTGCACCGTAAGAAAATTACAAGTATACCCAGGCTTAAGTACCGGGTTAGTTAACTTAAGGAGAATGACATGGCGGTAACGCAAACAGCCCAGGCCTGTGACCTGGTCATTTTCGGCGCGAAAGGCGACCTTGCGCGTCGTAAATTGCTGCCTTCCCTGTATCAACTGGAAAAAGCCGGTCAGCTCAACCCGGACACCCGGATTATCGGCGTAGGGCGTGCTGACTGGGATAAAGCGGCATATACCAAAGTTGTCCGCGAGGCGCTCGAAACTTTCATGAAAGAAACCATTGATGAAGGTTTATGGGACACCCTGAGTGCACGTCTGGATTTTTGTAATCTCGATGTCAATGACACTGCTGCATTCAGCCGTCTCGGCGCGATGCTGGATCAAAAAAATCGTATCACCATTAACTACTTTGCCATGCCGCCCAGCACTTTTGGCGCAATTTGCAAAGGGCTTGGCGAGGCAAAACTGAATGCTAAACCGGCACGCGTAGTCATGGAGAAACCGCTGGGGACGTCGCTGGCGACCTCGCAGGAAATCAACGATCAGGTTGGCGAATACTTCGAGGAGTGCCAGGTTTACCGTATCGACCACTATCTTGGTAAAGAAACGGTGCTGAACCTGTTGGCGCTGCGTTTTGCTAACTCCCTGTTTGTAAACAACTGGGACAATCGCACCATTGATCATGTTGAGATTACGGTGGCAGAAGAAGTGGGGATCGAAGGGCGCTGGGGCTATTTTGATAAAGCCGGTCAGATGCGCGACATGATCCAGAACCACCTGCTACAAATTCTCTGCATGATTGCGATGTCTCCGCCGTCTGACCTGAGCGCAGACAGCATCCGTGATGAAAAAGTCAAAGTACTGAAGTCTCTGCGCCGCATTGATCGCTCTAACGTGCGTGAAAAGACGGTGCGAGGACAGTACACCGCAGGTTTTGCGCAGGGCAAAAAAGTGCCGGGTTATCTGGAAGAAGAGGGCGCGAACAAAAGCAGTAACACGGAAACCTTCGTGGCGATCCGCGTCGACATCGATAACTGGCGCTGGGCTGGCGTACCGTTCTACCTGCGTACCGGTAAACGTCTGCCGACTAAATGCTCTGAAGTGGTGGTCTATTTCAAAACGCCAGAACTGAATCTGTTTAAAGAGTCGTGGCAGGATCTGCCGCAGAATAAACTGACTATCCGTCTGCAACCTGATGAAGGCGTGGATATCCAGGTACTGAATAAAGTTCCTGGCCTTGACCACAAACATAACCTGCAAATCACTAAGCTGGATCTGAGCTATTCAGAAACCTTTAATCAGACGCATCTGGCGGATGCCTATGAACGTCTGCTGCTGGAAACCATGCGTGGTATTCAGGCATTGTTTGTACGTCGCGATGAAGTGGAAGAAGCCTGGAAATGGGTAGACTCCATTACTGAGGCGTGGGCGATGGACAATGATGCGCCGAAACCGTATCAGGCCGGAACCTGGGGACCTGTTGCCTCGGTGGCGATGATTACTCGTGACGGTCGTTCCTGGAATGAGTTTGAGTAATATCTCGACTTATCCTTACGGGTTATTTTACCGGTAACATGATCTTGCACAGATTGTAGAGTAATTTTTACACTTTTGAGCCTCGTGTGGATTCACCCACGAGGCTTTTTTTATTACACTGACTGAAACGTTTCTGCCCTATGAGCTCCGGTTACAGGCGTTTCAGTCATAATTTTCCTGAATGAAACGCGTTGTGAATCATCCTGCTCTGACAACTCAATTTCAGGAGCCTTTATGAATCCACAATTGTTACGCGTAACAAATCGAATCATTGAACGTTCGCGCGAGACTCGCTCTGCATACCTCGCCCGGATCGAACAAGCGAAAACTTCGACCGTTCATCGTTCGCAGTTGGCATGTGGTAACCTGGCACACGGTTTCGCTGCCTGCCAGCCAGAAGACAAAGCCTCTCTGAAAAGCATGTTGCGTAACAATATCGCTATCATCACCTCCTACAACGACATGCTCTCTGCCCACCAGCCTTATGAACACTACCCAGAGATTATTCGTAAAGCACTGCATGAAGCCAACGCGGTCGGTCAGGTTGCAGGTGGTGTTCCGGCTATGTGCGATGGTGTAACCCAGGGGCAGGACGGCATGGAACTGTCGCTGCTAAGCCGCGAAGTGATTGCAATGTCTGCGGCGGTGGGGCTGTCCCATAATATGTTTGATGGCGCGCTGTTCCTCGGCGTGTGCGACAAGATTGTCCCTGGGCTTACGATGGCTGCTTTGTCGTTCGGTCATCTGCCTGCGGTATTTGTGCCATCAGGTCCAATGGCAAGCGGGTTGCCAAATAAAGAAAAAGTGCGTATTCGCCAGCTTTATGCCGAAGGCAAAGTGGATCGTATGGCACTGCTGGAGTCAGAAGCTGCATCTTATCATGCGCCGGGTACATGTACTTTCTACGGTACTGCCAACACCAACCAGATGGTGGTGGAGTTTATGGGGATGCAGTTGCCGGGCTCTTCTTTTGTTCATCCGGACTCCCCGTTACGTGATGCATTAACCGCAGCCGCAGCGCGCCAGGTTACACGCATGACTGGCAACGGTAATGAATGGATGCCGATCGGTAAGATGATCGACGAAAAAGTGGTGGTGAACGGCATCGTGGCACTGCTGGCGACCGGCGGCTCCACTAACCACACAATGCACCTGGTGGCGATGGCGCGTGCGGCGGGTATTCAGATTAACTGGGATGATTTCTCTGATCTTTCTGATGTCGTACCGCTGATGGCGCGTCTCTACCCGAACGGTCCGGCCGATATTAACCATTTCCAGGCAGCGGGTGGCGTACCAGTGCTGGTGCGTGAACTGCTCAAGGCGGGCCTGCTGCATGAAGATGTCAACACGGTAGCGGGTTTTGGCCTTTCGCGTTATACCCTCGAACCGTGGCTGAATAACGGTGAGCTGGACTGGCGCGAGGGCGCAGAAAAATCGCTCGACAGCAATGTGATTGCTTCCTTCGAGCAGCCTTTCTCTCATCATGGCGGGACAAAAGTGTTAAGCGGTAACCTGGGCCGTGCGGTTATGAAGACCTCTGCCGTACCGGTAGAAAACCAGGTGATTGAAGCGCCTGCGGTTGTTTTTGAAAGCCAACATGACGTTATGCCTGCCTTTGAAGCGGGTTTGCTGGATCGCGATTGTGTGGTTGTTGTCCGTCATCAGGGGCCAAAAGCGAACGGAATGCCAGAATTACATAAACTCATGCCGCCACTTGGTGTATTATTGGACCGGTGTTTCAAAATTGCGTTAGTTACTGATGGACGACTCTCCGGTGCTTCAGGTAAAGTGCCGTCAGCTATCCACGTAACACCAGAAGCCTACGATGGCGGGCTGCTGGCAAAAGTGCGCGACGGGGACATCATTCGTGTGAATGGACAGACAGGCGAACTGACGCTGCTGGTAGACGAAGCGGAACTGGCTGCTCGCGAACCGCACATTCCTGACCTGAGCGCGTCACGCGTGGGAACAGGACGTGAATTATTCAGCGCCTTGCGTGAAAAACTGTCCGGTGCCGAACAGGGCGCAACCTGTATCACTTTTTAAGATGACAAATTTGTAATCAGGCGAGAGAAAACTCTGATGAAAAACTGGAAAACAAGTGCAGAATCAATCCTGACCACCGGCCCGGTTGTACCGGTTATCGTGGTAAAAAAACTGGAACACGCGGTGCCGATGGCAAAAGCGTTGGTTGCTGGTGGGGTGCGCGTTCTGGAAGTGACTCTGCGTACCGAGTGTGCAGTTGATGCTATCCGTGCTATCGCCAAAGAAGTGCCTGAAGCGATTGTGGGTGCCGGTACAGTGCTGAATCCACAGCAACTGGCAGAAGTGACCGAAGCGGGTGCACAGTTCGCAATCAGCCCGGGTCTGACTGAGCCACTGCTGAAAGCGGCGACTGAAGGTACAATCCCTCTGATTCCAGGGATCAGCACTGTTTCCGAACTGATGCTGGGTATGGACTACGGCCTGAAAGAGTTCAAATTCTTCCCGGCTGAAGCTAACGGCGGCGTGAAAGCCCTGCAAGCGATCGCAGGTCCGTTCTCCCAGGTGCGTTTCTGCCCGACTGGTGGCATTTCTCCGGCTAACTACCGTGACTACCTGGCGCTGAAAAGCGTGCTGTGCATCGGTGGTTCCTGGCTGGTTCCGGCAGATGCGCTGGAAGCGGGCGATTACGACCGCATTACTAAGCTGGCGCGTGAAGCAGTAGAAGGCGCTAAGCTGTAAGAGTCAAAATGCCCGATCGAGAATCGGGCATTTTTGAGGATGATGACAAACGCAACATTGCCTGATGCGCTATGCTTATCAGGCCTACAAGTGAATTGTAATATATTGAATTCATAAGATTTGTAGGTCAGATAAGGTGTTTACGCCGCATCTGACATAAACAAAGCGCACTTTGTCAACAATCTGAAATGCCCGATTGTAAATCGGGCATTTTTGTAGCTCGCTTTTGACAGATTTAACCTTGCACTTTCACCTGACCGGCGGCGTGCTTCGCGCGTTCAATGGCCTCATTAATACACTCTGCAGTAGCCAGTGCCACACCCAGACGACGGCTGCCATCAATTTCCGGCTTACCAAATAATCTAATCTGTAGACCTGCGCCTACGGCATTCTGCACATTATCAAACGTGACATTCTGACTGGTCAGTTGCGGCAGGATAACCGCAGAAGCGGCTGGACCATACTGGCGGATCCCACCAACAGGCAGTCCAAGGAACGCGCGTACATGTAGGGCAAATTCTGAGAGATCCTGAGAAATTAACGTCACCATCCCGGTGTCATGCGGGCGAGGGGAGACTTCACTGAAAATCACCTCATCACCACAGACAAACAACTCGACACCAAACAGCCCATAACCTCCCAGCGCCAGCACCACTTTACGGGCAATCTCCTGCGCACGTTCAAGGGCAAGGGGGCTCATTTGCTGCGGTTGCCAGGATTCACGGTAATCTCCATCTTCCTGACGATGGCCGACTGGCGCACAGAAATGGACACCATCCACGGCGCTGACGGTCAGTAGTGTAATTTCGAAGTCAAACTTAACCACGCCTTCAACAATCACACGACCTGCTCCAGCGCGACCACCTTGCTGGGCGTACTCCCACGCCTGAGCAAGCTGTTCGGCAGAGCGAATAAATGTCTGCCCCTTGCCGGAAGAACTCATCACCGGTTTAACAATACAGGGATAGCCAATGGCGGCAACCGCCTCGCGGAAAAGGTTTTCGCTGTCGGCAAAACGATACGTTGAAGTGGGAATTTGAAGCTCTTCTGCCGCCAGACGGCGGATGCCCTCGCGATTCATGGTTAATTTTGTCGCGCGCGCGCAGGGGACAACATTCAGTCCTTCCTCTTCAAGCTGGATCAGCATATCGGTGGCAATAGCTTCAATCTCCGGCACGATATAGTGCGGCTTTTCCAGTTCAACCACGCGGCGCAATGCATCACCATCCAGCATATTAATGACATGGGAGCGGTGTGCGACATGCATGGCTGGCGCGTCGGCATAGCGATCAACCGCAATCACCTCTACGCCGAGGCGCTGGCACTCGATTGCCACTTCTTTACCCAGTTCACCGGAACCTAATAACATCACGCGAGTTGCTGCCGGACGCAGCGCAGTGCCTAATAACGTCATAACGAATATCCCCTGATTAATTCCGCGTGAAGTATAAACGAAAACGTTTGCGTGTGTCTTTATTGCTTGATTGCTTGCGTTGATTTCTCGATTGAAAAGAAATATACTGTATAAAATTACAGTTATGATGAGAGGCTGCAAATGGCGGTTGAAATTAAATACGTAGTCATTCGTGAGGGCGAAGAGAAGATGTCGTTTACCAGCAAAAAGGAAGCCGATGCTTATGACAAAATGCTTGATACGGCGGATCTGCTCGACACCTGGCTGGCAAATTCCCCGGTCAAAATGGAAGACGAGCAACGTGAAGCTCTTTCACTGTGGCTGGCAGAACAGAAAGATGTCCTGAGTACCATCCTGAAAACAGGCAAATTACCGTCTCCGCAGGTGGTCGATAATAGCAACGATGCGGAAGATGAGACCCACGCCGCCTGAAGCAACTTGCGCTCCTGACAATTTGTACCATGCTTTCTCCTGAATCATTGTGCTATGGAGAAAAACATGAAAAAAAGAGGAGCGTTGTTGGGGCTGTTACTGCTTTCTGCCTGCGCATCAGTTTTTGCTGCAAATAACGAAACCAGCAAGTCAGTAACTTTCCCAAAGTGTGAAGGTCTGGATGCAGCCGGAATTGCCGCGAGTGTAAAACGCGATTATCAACAAAACCGCGTAGCGCGCTGGGCAGACGATCAAAAAATCGTTGGTCAGGCAGATCCGGTTGCGTGGGTTAGTTTGCAGGATATTCAGGGTAAAGATGATAAATGGTCAGTTCCGCTGACCGTGCGCGGTAAAAGTGCCGATATTCATTATCAGGTAAGCGTGGACTGTAAAGCGGGAATGGCGGAGTATCAGCGTCGTTAATGGCTATTAGTCATTGCGCATAATTCCTGGCGGATGTGGTGTAAGCACCTGTCCGCCTTACAATGCATCAGACCCCGTAGGCATGATAAGGCGCGACAGCATCGCAGTAGGCAATCAGCAGCAGATAATCCCAATCAATCCTTCATCCAAATTCCCACCATAGCCGAGTTCCTTATCTGACGCGAATTTCCGTCGCTGACTTCCTTTCGGTCCGTTTATTTGCGCATCTTTTGCCGCAATATACACTTTCTGACATCCTCATCCGCTATGCTACAGGCACTAAAAATGGTTATTGAGGAGCAAATATGGCTAACTGGTTAAATCAACTGCAATCCCTTCTTGGGCAAAGCAGTTCTTCTACCTCCTCGTCTACGGAGCAGGGATTGGGCAAACTTTTAGTGCCGGGCGCATTAGGCGGGCTGGCAGGGTTGCTGGTCGCAAATAAATCAGCACGTAAACTTCTCACGAAATATGGCACCAATGCGTTGCTGGTTGGCGGCGGAGCGGTAGCGGGTACGGTGCTGTGGAACAAATACAAAGATAAAATTCGTGCGGCGCATCAGGATGAACCGCAATTCGGCACTCAAAGCACGCCGCTGGATGAGCGTACGGAACGTTTGATCCTTGCGCTGGTCTTTGCCGCTAAAAGTGATGGTCATATTGATGCCAAAGAACGTGCAGCTATCGACCAGCAATTGCGTGAAGCCGGCGTGGAAGAGCAGGGGCGTGTACTCATTGAGCAGGCAATTGAACAACCGCTGGATCCGCAGCGCCTGGCGAACGGGGTTCGTAATGAAGAAGAGGCGCTGGAAATCTATTTCTTGAGCTGTGCAGCTATTGATATTGATCATTTCATGGAGCGTAGCTACCTGAATGCATTGGGCGACGCGCTGAAAATTCCCCAGGATGTTCGCGAAGGGATCGAACGCGATCTCGAACAGCAAAAGCGCACTTTGGCGGAATAATTCCGCTCTCTGGATAGCCTGACAGTGGACTATTTCTGGCTATCCAGAACCGCACAGCCATTTGAACGGACTGATTTTCTCTGTCAGCATATCATTCGATATCCACGCCATTACCTGTCATCATCTGAGCAATGACTACCCTGTTTCGCTTGCATACCGGGTGAGTTTTGCCACCCTTATAAGATGTTTCAACCAGAAAGAACAATAACATGCTACCAAAAGCCGCCCGCATTCCCCACGCCATGACGCTTCACGGCGATACGCGCATCGATAATTACTACTGGCTGCGGGACGACACGCGCTCACAGCCGGAAGTGCTG
Organism: Escherichia sp. TW14182; assembly: GCF_000208525.1. NCBI lineage: Bacteria > Pseudomonadati > Pseudomonadota > Gammaproteobacteria > Enterobacterales > Enterobacteriaceae > Escherichia > Escherichia sp. TW14182. Next base: position 7,380 of record NZ_AEJZ01000077.1, on the reverse strand, counting down.
GACTATTTGCAACAAGAGAATAGCTACGGTCACCAGGTGATGGCTTCGCAACAAGCCTTGCAGGATCGCATATTAAAGGAAATCATCGACCGCATTCCGCAAAGAGAAGTCTCTGCGCCCTACATCAAAAATGGCTACCGCTACCGGCATATTTATGAACCTGGCTGTGAATATGCCATCTACCAGCGTCAATCGGCGTTCAGTGAAGAGTGGGATGAGTGGGAAACATTGCTCGATGCCAACAAGCGCGCGGCGCACAGTGAGTTTTATTCGATGGGCGGAATGGCAATTACCCCCGATAACACCATTATGGCGCTGGCGGAAGATTTCCTTTCCCGACGCCAGTACGGCATCCGTTTTCGCAATCTTGAAACGGGCAACTGGTATCCCGAATTGCTGGATAATGTCGATCCCAGCTTTGTCTGGGCGAATGACTCGTGGACTTTCTATTATGTGCGCAAGCATCCGGTGACGCTGCTGCCTTATCAGGTCTGGCGACACGCCATCGGGACTCCGGCATCGCACGATAAACTGATCTACGAAGAAAAAGACGATACCTATTACGTCAGTTTGCATAAAACGACATCGAAGCACTATGTTGTCATTCACCTGGCCAGCGCCACCACCAGTGAAGTTCGCTTGCTGGACGCGGAAATGGCCGATGCCGAGCCGTTTGTTTTTCTGCCGCGCCGCAAAGATCACGAATACAGTCTTGATCACTACCAGCATCGGTTTTATCTGCGTTCCAACCGCAACGGCAAAAACTTTGGTTTATACCGTACCCGTATGCGTGATGAACAACAATGGGAGGAGTTAATTCCGCCACGCGATAACATCATGCTGGAAGGGTTTACGCTGTTTACCGACTGGCTGGTGGTTGAAGAGCGTCAGCGCGGGTTAACCAGTTTGCGCCAAATTAACCGCAAGACACGGGAAGTCATCGGCATTGCCTTTGATGATCCGGCCTACGTGACCTGGATTGCCTACAATCCAGAACCTGAAACCGCGCGATTGCGTTACGGTTATTCCTCCATGACCACGCCAGATACTTTGTTTGAACTGGATATGGATACCGGCGAGCGCCGCGTGCTGAAACAAACTGAAGTCCCCGGTTTTGATGCGGCGAATTACCGCAGTGAACACTTGTGGATCACTGCCCGGGATGGCGTCGAAGTTCCGGTTTCGCTGGTCTATCATCGTAAGCACTTCCAGAAAGGCAACAATCCGCTGTTGGTATACGGTTATGGTTCTTACGGAGTAAGCATAGATGCCGATTTCAGTTTCAGCCGCCTGAGTTTGTTGGATCGTGGATTTGTCTACGCCATTGTCCATGTTCGCGGTGGTGGCGAGCTGGGGCATCAATGGTACGAAGACGGTAAATTCCTGAAGAAGAAAAATACGTTTAATGATTATCTTGATGCCTGCGATGCATTGTTAAAACTGGGCTATGGCTCTCCTTCGCTCTGTTATGCAATGGGAGGCAGTGCGGGGGGAATGCTGATGGGGGTCGCTATCAACGAACGCCCCGAGCTGTTCCACGGCGTTATCGCCCAGGTGCCGTTTGTTGATGTCGTAACAACGATGCTTGATGAATCAATTCCTCTGACCACTGGCGAATTTGAAGAGTGGGGGAATCCGCAAGATCCGCAATATTACGAGTACATGAAAAGCTACAGCCCGTATGACAACGTCACCGCACAGGCTTATCCGCATTTGCTGGTAACGACCGGCTTACACGATTCACAGGTGCAATACTGGGAACCGGCAAAATGGGTGGCTAAATTGCGTGAGTTGAAAACCGATGACCATCTGTTATTGCTGTGTACCGACATGGACTCAGGGCATGGCGGTAAATCGGGGCGCTTCAAATCTTACGAAGGTGTGGCGATGGAATATGCTTTTCTGGTCGCGCTGGCGCAGGGGACATTACCCGGTCAGCCAGCGGCTTAAGCATTCTCCAGGTAATGCTTCAACGTTAAACGCAATTCCGGGCTCATACTGTCGAGGTTATTAAACAACCAGCGCAGGTAGCCCGGATCGCGCTCTGCAACTTCTGATACTGCTTTACCGCGATACTTGCCAAACGTGAACGTCGTTAACAATGATGGACGTCCAGTGATATCCGCCATTTGTTCCACCGTCCAGCCGGATGTGTTCATAATATCGATAAGCAAGGCAGCGGTGATGTAACAGTCATACAGCGCACGGTGGTGATGCAAGCCTGGCGGCGTTTGTACACTGAGTTTACGCGTTTTATACAACGCCATATTGCTGTACTTGATTCCTGGCCACAAACGACGAGCCAGTTTCATCGTGCAGATCCACTCGCCAGGCATTTCAGGCAATACGCGGCGGTCAAAGCTGGCATTGTGGGCGACATACCATTCACTACCGTAGTAGTGCGGGATCACCTCCTCAATCCACGGCTTGTCGGCGACCATGGCTTCGGTGATGCGATGAATCGCCATAGCTTGCGGAGTAATGGGACGGTCGGGGCGCACCAGGTGGCTCATGGGGTTGACGATTTTCCCATCAACAACATCAACTGAGGCGATCTCGACGACCCCTCCCTGTAAACCGCAGGTTTCTGTATCGATAATACGCAGCATGGCAAAACTCCGGGCCGAAAACGCCTAGCGTAATGGAATGATATCGCCTTGCCAACCCTGCGGTGTGCGTTGACCAACTAACAATAACGAACCGCGATCGGCGCGAACAATAAGGCTGCCATGTTCATCCCACAGTGCGCTGTTGCCCCGGGCATTAGCCATCAGTACGGCGATGGAGAACTGATGTGAGAAAAATTGTAAGTGGCGAGTAGAAGCCAATAGTTCGGGCTCACTGATGCACTGACCGGTGGTAAACAGTGAACAGGTTGGGGGCATATCAATGCCTTCAGGTTGTCCATCCACCACAGTGATGGTTTTAGAGTGTCGATCCAGACATGCTCCGTGGCTTTGATGATAAATTCCGGGCGCGTTCATCCCTGGCGCGAATACGGCAATACCACGAATAAAACGTTCATTATGTTCAACGGGGAGGCCGGTAATAATGGTCATTCTCCATGTTGTCGCGGCATAACAAAGCGGGGCTAACAGCGAAAGGTCGGGCGGGGCAGGAAGAGAGCGTCGCTTATAATCACATCCCAGTAGAGAAAGCGAGGGGAAAACTAAAAGTTCGCACTGCTGTCTGGCGGCAGCCCTCACGAACTCCAGATGATGGGCCACCTGCTCAGTGAGTGAGGCATTACGAGGCTCATATTGTGCTGCTGCGACTTTCCTGTATGTCATAATGACTTCCTTTTCACAGTGTCCGCAAATATTGATGCGTATAAGAAAATACTCACAATTTAGCAGGCGCTATGTAAGAAAGTGTAACTTAATATAAGGTTTATTTAAGTTTAGGCTCGTAAGGTAAGCGTGACAGATTTACAGAGGCAAGGCGGTGGGTAATAAGGCGCTCACGAAACCAGCTTCGCAGGTGTTCCGGTTGTTCACGTTCAACCGCCTCAGCAATTACCGGCATATTGTAACGTTCTTTAAATGCCACCCCGGCAGCCGCCAGATCGACATTAACTTTATCCATTTCAGTTTGATCCAGTTTAGCCAGATTCTTCAGCATATTGTGTCTCCTCGTTAATTGCGGGCAAAAGTTACTAAGAGTCAGCCAGGATGGCAAGCCGGAATTGATGATCCTCGACTCTATCATTAGACAAGGTTATGCTCTGTAAAAAAGTTATTACAAAAAGGAATAGATAATATGGTTTCAACTGCACGTTCTCTTCGTTACGCACTCGTATTATTTGCCGCTTCGCTGGCGCCTTCTGTCTGGGCACATGCGCATCTGACGCATCAGTATCCTGCGGCGAATGCGGAGGTTACTGCTGCCCCACAGGCCATTACGTTAAACTTCTCTGAAAGTATTGAACCCGGATTCAGCGGCGCCAAAATCATCGGTTCAAAGAATGAAAATGTTAAAACATTACCCGCGAAGCGTAATGAACAAGACAAAAACCAATTGATTGTTCCGCTTGCCGACGCCCTGAAGCCCGGAAGTTATACCGTCAACTGGCATGTTGTCTCGGTGGACGGGCATAAAACCAAAGGGCATTACACCTTTACAGTGAAATAAAACATGCTGGCGTTTACCTGGGTCGCATTGCGATTTATCCATTTTACCTCCCTGATGCTGGTCTTTGGCTTCGCGATGTATGGCGCATGGCTGGCACCAATAGCAATTCGTCGCTTGCTGACGAAACGTTTTCTGCGTTTACAACAACATGCTGCCGTCTGGAGTTTGAGCATCGCCGCTGCGATGTTCGCCGTACAGGGCGGGTTGATGGGCGCGGGATGGTCGGATGTGGTTTCGTTGAACATTTGGCAATCAGTGTTACAAACGCAGTTTGGTGGTGTCTGGATTTGGCAAATCGTTCTCGCCCTCGTTACGCTAACCGTCGCTCTGATGCAACCAGGGAACATGCCACGTTTGTTGTTTGTGCTAACTACCGCGCAATTTATCCTGATGGCGGGAGTAGGACATGCGACGTTAAACGAAGGATTAACGGCGAAAATCCATCAGACTAATCACGCTGTACATCTGATTTGCGCGGCGGCATGGTTTGGTGGCTTGCTGCCGGTCGTCTGGTGTATGCGGTTGGTAAAAGGGCGCTGGCGACGTCAGGCCATTCATGCACTGATGCGATTCTCCTGGTGTGGACATTTTGCGGTAATTGGCGTGCTGGCAAGCGGTGTGCTTAATGCATTATTCATCACCGGATTTCCCCCAACACTTGCGACTTACTGGGGGCAGCTTTTATTTCTAAAGGTCATATTGGTGATGATTATGGTAGCCATTGCACTGGCAAATCGTTATGTTCTGGTGCCACGGATGGGGCAAGATGAAGACCGTGCGGCTCCGTGGTTTGTTTGGATGACAAAACTCGAATGGGCGATAGGTGCGGTAGTGCTGGTGATTATCAGCCTGCTTGCAACTCTCGAACCTTTTTGATGGATTACGAAAATGATGAAAAAAAGTATTCTGGCATTTATATTGCTTACCAGTTCGGCAGCGGCGCTGGCAGCGCCACAAGTGATCACCGTTAGTCGTTTTGAAATGGGTAAAGACAAATGGGCATTTAATCGTGAAGAAGTGATGCTGACATGCCGACCGGGCAACGCGCTGTATGTCATTAACCCCAGCACCCTGGTGCAGTACCCTTTGAACGATGTCGCGCAAAAAGAAGTTACCAGCGGAAAGACCAACGCCCAGCCTATTTCAGTGATCCAGATTGATGATCCTAACAAACCAGGTGAAAAAATGAGTCTGGCACCGTTTATTGAAAGAGCTGAGAAACTCTGTTAATCATCTACAGTAAATGTTTGATTTCAAATAAAAAACCGCCTCAGTTCTTTCACCAGAACGGGCGGTTTTTAACATTTAAGACGATGACAAGCACGCTTTTTATTGACCATTTTGCACGCAAACTGGCAAACCTGGTGTCGTCATCTATTCTTAAAGGGCAAGGCAACTAAGCCTGCATTAATGCCAACTTTTAGCGCACGGCTCTCTCCCAAGAGCCATTTCCCTGGACCGAATACAGGAATCGTATTCGGTCTCTTTTTAATTGTATTTAAAATCAACTGGTTGCAAACGTTTCCCCGAAATTCCCCGAAATTTACTCGAATTTCTGTATTCCGGTCTTTTTTTGGTTATATCACAACCAAAATACATTTAACAATCCATTTACGTTAAAATCAGAGCAGTAAGTACGTTTTTTCTCTCTCATCAAGATACATTTTTGTTGTCTTCTCCGATGTGTGGCCAAGTAGACGTTGAGCAAATTCTTCCCCACATGTTTCTTTGTACAATCGTCCAGCCAGGCTTCTGATCTCGTGAAAAGTTGGTGGGTTTTCACTGAACTGGATACCTGTTAATTTTCTGGCTGCGACAAATTTTTTTGTCAGGCCGTCCGGGTGAATGCTGCCGTCAGGGCTGTTTTTTCTAATTCCGGCACTGATTAGATAATCCCCCCGACTTACCATGCGGCACCGTTCAACTACTGCACCAAGCCGTAAACCAGCGACCGGAAGGCTGAGTGACAGGGGGATAGCAATCATCATTCCTGTCTTAATTTGCCTGATGTGGAGACGATCATCATAAATATCACTGAACCGCATATTCGTTATGTCTTCGCGACGTTGTCCTGTTACAAGGGCTAAGTCCATAGCTAATGGGAACCATGCCGGAAGTTGATCTGCTGCCTCCCTGATGCAGTTGTATGTCTTTAGTTTCAGCCGTTCTCTTGTAACTACTATTTTCGGTGCTCTTGTTGGCGTTACTGGATTTTGAGATATACGCCCTTCAACAATGGCTTCGCGGAACATATCAGATAACACAGAACGCATTGATCCTGCCATCGTGTTTTTCCCTCCTTCAATCCACAAATCAAGAAACTCGGCAATATGGCGAGTGGTTATTTCTGTCAGTAAAATCCTTCCCAATTTTTCTTTTATTGTCTCCAGTTGATTTACCCGAATTTTATAAGTATTTCTGGACACTTTTCTCCTTATAAGAATCGTTTTGTAACGTTCAATCCAGTCTGCCATAGTAAATGAGTCGAACCCTTTAAGCTTTTCAATTAAGGCAGCAGGAGAGTAGTTTTTGTATATATAATGATTTGCTTCAATTGCCTGCGCTACTGCATCTCTTCTTGAAATTTTACCTAGTGTAAATTCTTCTTTCGTCAGAGGGTTGCGCCAGTAATATGCTTTGTCCCTCCTTCGATATGTTAAGTTTTTAGGCAAATTGGGATCGTATTTTTTCCGCTGCATGTTTTAACTTCTCCAGTAACGGACTGTCTCTCCCTTGTCGCCCATTAGGCTGATGGTGTGTTATATCGGTATCAACCTTATTTGGGTTGATATAGAAAGCCTCCGGAACCACCCTGTAACTCCTCCCGTGTAGTTCAGGTGCAGGATAAATGTTTCCATTCCTTGCCCATCGTCTCAGCGTTGATATTGATGGTGGGTTATCTGGATATCTGAGTTTTCCCCACGTTTTGAGTGTCACAAGATTCATTGCCATACCTCTTACGATATGACCGCCAGTAAATATACAGAATACTGGCGGGTGTGGTTGATTTTTAATAATCAGCTATGAAGTTCTAATTTGTATATAATGCAACTCACGAGGACAGAAGTTTCTCGCAATTAAAATTTATCAGCTTTACTTTCTGCTCTCTGGACACGCCTGCTTCTTTTTTCCCTGAGAGCATTTTTTCGCATTCCGATTTGGTTAACTTTGTTTTTGAGTACCTTGTCCAGTTAGTAGGAGTGCCACCTTCCTTTTCAAAACACCTCCATTATTATTTCCAGTGGTTCG
>NZ_AEJZ01000078.1:0-6728 GCF_000208525.1 Escherichia sp. TW14182 | reverse complement strand
GCTGGCACCGACCAGCAGCACCACCGCCACGCTGGTTATGGGCGATGCGCTCGCCGTCGCTCTGTTAAAAGCGCGCGGCTTTACCGCCGAAGATTTTGCGCTCTCACATCCCGGCGGCGCACTGGGTCGTAAACTTCTACTGCGCGTAAACGATATTATGCATACGGGTGATGAAATCCCGCATGTCAAAAAAACCGCCAGCCTGCGCGATGCATTACTGGAAGTTACCCGCAAAAATCTTGGTATGACCGTCATTTGCGATGACAATATGATGATTGAAGGCATCTTTACCGACGGTGATTTACGCCGTGTCTTCGATATGGGCGTGGATGTCCGTCAATTAAGTATTGCCGATGTGATGACGCCGGGGGGAATTCGCGTACGCCCTGGCATTCTGGCCGTTGAGGCACTGAACTTAATGCAGTCCCGCCATATCACCTCCGTAATGGTTGCCGATGGCGACCATTTACTCGGTGTGTTACATATGCATGATTTACTGCGTGCTGGCGTAGTGTAAAGATTCAAGGATAAACAACAATGAATAAAGCAGGTGCGTCACTTGAGACCTGTTACGGCCCTGTCAGTGCCGACGTTATGGCAAAAGCAGAAAATATTCGTCTGCTGATCCTTGACGTCGATGGCGTGCTGTCAGATGGCCTGATTTATATGGGCAACAACGGCGAAGAACTTAAAGCGTTCAATGTTCGTGATGGTTATGGCATTCGTTGTGCGCTCACCTCTGATATTGAAGTCGCCATCATTACCGGGCGAAAGGCTAAACTGGTAGAAGATCGCTGTGCCACATTGGGGATTACTCACTTGTATCAGGGGCAGTCGAATAAACTTATCGCCTTTAGCGATCTGCTGGAAAAACTGGCGATCGCCCCGGAAAACGTGGCTTACGTTGGGGATGATCTCATCGACTGGCCGGTAATGGAAAAAGTGGGCCTAAGCGTAGCCGTGGCCGATGCGCATCCGCTGTTGCTCCCGCGCGCCGATTACGTGACTCGCATTGCTGGCGGTCGTGGCGCAGTGCGTGAAGTTTGCGACTTATTACTCCTGGCGCAGGGCAAACTGGATGAAGCCAAAGGGCAATCGATATGAGTAAAGCCAGACGTTGGGTTATCATTGTGCTATCACTGGCGGTTCTGGTGATGATCGGCATTAACATGACCGAGAAAGACGATACCGCCCAGGTGGTCGTCAACAACAATGATCCCACCTACAAAAGCGAGCATACGGACACGCTCGTCTATAACCCAGAAGGGGCGCTAAGCTATCGATTGATTGCTCAACACGTTGAATATTATTCCGATCAGGCCGTTTCGTGGTTTACGCAACCGGTACTTACTACGTTTGATAAGGATAAAATCCCGACATGGTCCGTAAAAGCGGATAAAGCCAAGCTGACTAATGATCGGATGCTCTATTTATATGGACACGTTGAAGTCAACGCACTCGTGCCGGACTCTCAACTTCGCAGAATCACGACGGATAACGCGCAGATCAATCTGGTGACGCAGGATGTTACCTCTGAAGACCTCGTCACGTTATACGGAACAACATTTAACTCCAGCGGTCTGAAAATGCGCGGCAACTTACGCAGCAAGAACGCCGAGCTGATTGAAAAGGTTAGAACATCCTATGAAATTCAAAACAAACAAACTCAGCCTTAATCTTGTGCTTGCCAGCTCACTTCTGGCCGCCAGTATTCCGGCATTTGCCGTTACCGGAGACACTGACCAGCCGATTCACATTGAGTCGGATCAGCAATCTCTTGATATGCAAGGCAACGTAGTCACCTTCACGGGTAACGTCATCGTTACCCAGGGCACCATCAAAATTAATGCCGATAAAGTGGTCGTTACCCGCCCGGGCGGCGAGCAGGGCAAAGAAGTGATCGATGGCTACGGTAAGCCAGCGACGTTCTATCAAATGCAGGACAACGGTAAACCTGTCGAAGGTCACGCTTCCCAGATGCATTACGAACTGGCGAAAGATTTTGTCGTTCTGACCGGTAATGCTTATCTGCAGCAGGTCGATAGCAATATAAAGGGCGATAAAATCACTTATCTGGTGAAAGAGCAGAAAATGCAGGCCTTCAGCGATAAAGGTAAGCGCGTAACCACCGTTCTGGTGCCGTCGCAGTTGCAGGATAAAAACAACAAAGGCCAGACCCCGGCGCAGAAGAAAGGTAATTAATTCGTTATGGCAACATTAACAGCAAAGAACCTTGCAAAAGCCTATAAGGGTCGCCGCGTGGTGGAAGACGTCAGTCTGACCGTCAACTCCGGAGAAATTGTCGGTCTGCTGGGGCCAAACGGTGCCGGTAAGACCACCACTTTCTACATGGTTGTTGGCATTGTGCCGCGCGATGCAGGCAACATCATTATTGATGATGACGATATCAGCCTGCTGCCATTACACGCGCGCGCGCGTCGCGGTATCGGCTATCTGCCGCAGGAAGCCTCCATTTTCCGCCGCCTCAGCGTTTACGATAACCTGATGGCGGTACTGCAAATTCGTGACGATTTGTCTGCTGAACAACGTGAAGACCGTGCGAACGAGCTGATGGAAGAGTTTCACATTGAGCACCTGCGTGACAGCATGGGGCAATCGCTCTCCGGTGGTGAACGTCGCCGTGTAGAAATTGCCCGCGCACTGGCTGCGAATCCGAAATTTATTCTGCTTGATGAACCGTTTGCCGGGGTTGACCCGATCTCGGTTATCGACATCAAACGCATCATTGAGCACCTGCGCGACAGCGGCCTGGGTGTGCTGATCACCGACCATAACGTGCGTGAAACACTGGCAGTTTGTGAACGCGCTTATATCGTTAGTCAGGGGCATTTGATCGCCCACGGCACACCTACAGAAATCTTACAAGACGAACATGTTAAGCGTGTATACCTTGGGGAAGACTTCAGACTCTGATAGGGTAGAAGCTCGCGACGTTTTAGCAGGAGAGTACGATTCTGAACATGAAGCAAGGTTTGCAACTCAGGCTTAGTCAGCAACTGGCGATGACGCCTCAGCTACAACAGGCAATTCGTCTGTTGCAGCTGTCCACGCTGGAACTTCAACAGGAGCTGCAGCAGGCGCTGGAGAGTAATCCACTGCTTGAGCAAATCGACACTCATGATGAAATCGACACTCACGAAACGCCAGACAGCGAAACGCTGGACACCGCTGACGCGCTCGAACAAAAAGAGATGCCGGAAGAGCTGCCGCTCGACGCCAGTTGGGACACCATCTATACAGCCGGTACGCCGTCCGGCACCAGCGGTGACTACATTGACGACGAACTGCCGGTCTATCAAGGCGAAACGACGCAGACCTTGCAGGATTACCTGATGTGGCAGGTCGAGCTGACACCGTTTTCCGATACTGACCGCGCTATTGCTACCTCTATCGTCGATGCCGTTGATGACACCGGTTATCTGACTGTCCCGCTGGAAGATATTCTCGAAAGTATGGGCGATGAAGAGATCGACATCGACGAAGTTGAAGCCGTCCTTAAGCGGATCCAACGGTTTGATCCGGTCGGTGTGGCGGCGAAAGATCTGCGTGACTGCCTGCTGATCCAACTCTCCCAATTCGATAAGACCACGCCGTGGCTGGAAGAGGCCAGGCTGATCATTAGCGATCATCTCGATCTGTTAGCCAATCACGACTTCCGCACTTTAATGCGCGTCACGCGTCTGAAAGAAGATGTGCTGAAAGAAGCCGTCAATCTGATCCAGTCGCTCGATCCACGCCCCGGCCAGTCGATCCAGACCGGTGAGCCGGAATATGTCATTCCAGATGTGTTGGTGCGTAAGCATAACGGCCACTGGACGGTGGAACTCAACAGCGACAGCATTCCGCGTCTGCAAATCAACCAGCACTACGCCTCGATGTGCAATAACACACGTAACGATGGCGACAGCCAGTTTATCCGCAGCAATCTGCAGGATGCCAAATGGTTGATTAAGAGTCTGGAAAGCCGTAACGATACGCTACTGCGCGTGAGTCGCTGTATTGTTGAACAGCAGCAAGCCTTCTTTGAGCAAGGCGAAGAATATATGAAACCGATGGTACTGGCCGACATCGCCCAGGCCGTCGAAATGCATGAATCGACGATATCTCGCGTGACCACGCAAAAGTACCTGCATAGTCCACGAGGCATTTTTGAACTGAAGTATTTTTTCTCCAGTCACGTCAATACCGAGGGCGGCGGCGAAGCCTCGTCCACGGCGATTCGTGCGCTGGTGAAGAAATTAATCGCGGCGGAAAACCCAGCGAAACCGTTGAGCGACAGCAAGTTAACCTCTTTGCTGTCGGAACAAGGTATCATGGTGGCACGCCGCACTGTTGCGAAATACCGAGAGTCTTTATCCATTCCGCCGTCAAACCAGCGTAAACAGCTCGTTTGACCCAACCGATAAGGAAGACACTATGCAGCTCAACATTACCGGAAATAACGTCGAGATCACCGAGGCCCTGCGCGAATTTGTCACATCAAAATTTGCCAAACTTGAGCAATATTTTGACCGAATCAACCAGGTCTATGTTGTTCTGAAAGTGGAGAAAGTCACCCATACCTCAGATGCAACACTGCATGTAAACGGTGGCGAAATTCATGCCAGCGCGGAAGGTCAGGACATGTATGCTGCCATTGATGGCTTAATTGATAAGCTGGCACGCCAGTTGACCAAGCATAAAGATAAATTGAAACAACACTAATTGTCCGGGCAATTAGCAAGTGCATGGCGGCCTGTTGTGCGACACAACGGGCCATTTGTACAGTTAATGCTCCGAACCTGTCCCACGATTTGAGTGGTCAGGTTCTTAGGTGAAATTATGACAAATAATGATACAACTCTACAGCTTAGCAGTGTTCTTAACAGGGAATGTACGCGAAGCCGCGTCCACTGTCAGAGCAAAAAACGTGCACTGGAAATTATCAGCGAACTGGCTGCGAAACAACTCAGCCTGCCGCCTCAGGTGGTTTTTGAAGCTATTCTGACGCGGGAAAAAATGGGCAGTACCGGTATCGGTAATGGCATTGCCATTCCGCATGGCAAACTGGAAGAAGATACTCTGCGTGCCGTTGGTGTTTTCGTTCAGCTCGAAACGCCTATAGCTTTCGATGCCATCGACAACCAACCGGTGGATTTACTTTTTGCCCTGCTGGTGCCGGCTGACCAAACTAAAACGCACCTGCATACTCTTTCGCTGGTGGCGAAACGTCTGGCGGACAAAACCATCTGCCGCCGTTTACGTGCAGCCCAGAGTGATGAAGAGCTGTATCAAATCATTACGGATACCGAAGGTACTCCGGATGAAGCGTAGTTATTCTGTAATGTCTCTTTTAGACGTTGTGAGGAGAAACAGTACATGGTACTGATGATCGTCAGCGGACGTTCAGGCTCAGGTAAATCTGTCGCCCTGCGTGCGCTGGAAGATATGGGTTTTTACTGCGTGGATAACCTTCCCGTAGTGCTGTTACCCGATCTGGCTCGCACGCTCGCCGATCGCGAGATTTCTGCCGCCGTCAGCATTGATGTTCGTAATATGCCGGAGTCACCAGAAATATTCGAACAGGCGATGAGTAACCTGCCTGATGCTTTCTCACCGCAACTGCTGTTCCTGGATGCCGATCGTAACACCCTGATTCGTCGTTACAGCGATACGCGCCGTCTGCATCCGCTCTCCAGCAAGAACCTGTCGCTGGAAAGTGCTATCGACAAAGAAAGCGATCTGCTGGAGCCACTGCGTTCGCGGGCAGATTTGATTGTCGATACCTCAGAAATGTCCGTTCACGAGTTAGCAGAAATGTTGCGTACCCGTTTGCTGGGTAAACGCGAGCGTGAACTGACGATGGTCTTTGAGTCCTTCGGCTTCAAACACGGTATCCCTATCGATGCCGATTACGTCTTTGATGTGCGCTTCTTGCCGAACCCGCACTGGGATCCGAAACTGCGTCCAATGACAGGTCTTGATAAACCTGTCGCCGCGTTCCTCGACCGCCACACAGAAGTACACAATTTTATCTACCAGACGCGAAGCTACCTTGAACTATGGTTACCTATGCTGGAAACCAACAACCGTAGCTACCTGACGGTCGCCATTGGTTGTACCGGCGGGAAGCACCGTTCGGTGTATATTGCAGAACAGCTGGCAGACTACTTCCGCTCGCGCGGTAAAAACGTCCAGTCACGCCATCGTACGCTGGAAAAACGTAAACCATGACCGTCAAGCAAACTGTTGAAATCACAAACAAGCTGGGCATGCATGCCCGGCCTGCCATGAAACTCTTTGAATTAATGCAGGGTTTTGACGCTGAAGTGCTGTTACGTAATGACGAAGGCACCGAGGCTGAAGCGAACAGCGTTATTGCGCTGCTGATGCTGGACTCAGCCAAAGGACGGCAGATTGAAGTCGAAGCGACCGGTCCACAGGAAGTGGAAGCACTGGCCGCCGTTATCGCCCTCTTTAACTCTGGTTTCGATGAAGATTAATCTTCATAACCCTGACGCTTAATTCCCCCCAGATATACACCTTCAGCCCGTAGGGGTGAAAAAAGTACAAGCGGAAAATGTCCTCATTTTTCGCGACTTGTACATTTTGTGCTCTTTTCTGTACGAACAAAACCTTAAGAAAACCTTAAAAAGTCCTGTTTAGGTTTTGTTTAAGTTAAGTCCTCATACTGGAGATTGGTAAGCGCCCCGAGAAGTACGTAGCGT
>NZ_AEJZ01000079.1:0-27002 GCF_000208525.1 Escherichia sp. TW14182 | reverse complement strand
CGTTTTTTTACGTATCCCACGAGAGGCGAATGTTCGTGTCGTATTCAGATTCGCAAGATCGATCGCCAGACCCGCATTGAGCTTCGCAAGTAGCTCATGCAATTCTTTTATCGTATCGGCACTGGGTTCAATATCCCCGCGAATCCAGCGAGCAACTGAAATGTAAGAAGTGCCGAGATACTGCGCCACGCCTTTCGGATCCAGGCCACTTAATGCCATAATTTCCTGCAATAATGCCTGATAGTGATTCTCAGGATGTGATACTTGCTGACCAGAGCGCATCATCTTTTGCCCCCCTCATTAATACCAATAACAACGTTGAGAGATACCTCATTAGCGTGCACTGCTATAGTCATTCACTATTTACCTTTTTGATTCGCTTTCTCATTAAGTCCGGCAAAGGCTGTGTCGATACGCTTTCATCGACTATTCTGAGAGGATGTCTGTTGGCATCAAAGGAAGAATGTTTCACGCAAAAAATATTTAAATTCATTGCGTTGAATATTAAACAGGTCAATTTCTTCTGATATTTGCATCCCACTAAATTTAGCAGGTTCCCTGTATCAACAGAGAACCTGCCATTAGTATCAACGCATTACTGCCTGAGAACGTTAATTACTGCCAAACATGTCCTTGATCCAGCCTGCTACGCCGTCGCTGTCTTTCTGCTCCTGTTGCGCAGGTTGCTGCGGCTGAGAAGACTGATCAAACGGATTGCCCGACGGCTGCTGTTGAATCTCGCTTTGCTGGCACAACGAATCAGGATCGCTGGTCCATACTGGCAAGGTTCTCATACCACCGCTGCAAACAAAGTTACCGTCGTAGTCCACGCCCATATCCACAATATCTTCCGGCGGTACAAGATTCAGCGGCGTTGGCGTCTGGTTCGCCAGATAACGCTGGTAAATCGACATCGCCCCACTGGCGCCATACAGTTTAGTTGGCTGGTTGTTATCGCGGCCAACCCAGGTGATGGTCACCGTGCTGCCGTCAATGCCCGCAAACCAGGTATCAACGTTGTTGTTGGTAGTCCCTGTTTTCCCTGCCAGATGCAGATTTGGATATTTCGCCCCAAGCTGACGACCCGTACCGCGTTGTACAACCTGCTGCATGGTCCACAATGTCAGATACGCCGCCTGCGCCGGAACAGCGCGTTCCGCCTGCGGGAAACTCTGATACAGCACTTTACCATCTTCAGCAATCACTGAACGCAGTGCAGAAAGCGGTGCGCGGTTACCTCCGCTGGCGATAGTCTGGAATGCCTGCGCCACTTCGATTGGCGTTAAGTTCAACGCCCCCAGTAACATAGCCGGAACCGGATTCAGCTGATCTTTCGGCACGCCCAGCTTAATCCAGGTGTCCGTAACCGCAGGCAGCCCCAGCGCCATCCCCAGATTTACCGTTGGCACGTTCATAGAACGGGTCAACGCATCCACCAGCATCACTCTGCCGCTTTCGCTATAGCGGCGATCATCGTTCTGCGGTGACCAGACCTGACCGTTCGGCTGGCGCAGCGCGATGGGGGCGTCGGCAATCCACGTGTTCAGACGATAGATTTTCGGCTGGCTTAAGGCCGTCAGATAAGTCGCTGGTTTTGCCAGTGAACCAATCGAACGACGCGCCTGCATCGCACGGTTATAACCCGCAAACTGCGGTTCCGAACCACCGACCATGGCACGAACCTCACCGCTAAAGCGGTCAACAACCACGATCGCCGTTTCCAGATCGCTCAACTTACGCTGTTTCTTCAGTGCCGGAATACCTTCCACGGCGGCTTTTTCTGCGGCGTCCTGAGCCACCGAGTCAAAGGTAGTGAAGATCTTCACGCCGGAGAGATCTTTCACTTTATCGCCCAGTTTCGCCTGCAGCTCCTGACGTACCAGTTGCATAAAAGCAGGCTGTGGAGAGATTACCCCACCGCGCGGCTGAACGCCCAGCGGACGCGCGCTCAACATGTCGTAGAGTTCTTGATCAATAATCTGCTGTTGTTGCAGCAATCGCAGCACCAGATTACGTCGCTCCAGTGCCAGTTTTGGGTTACGCCACGGGTTGTAAATTGACGCGCCTTTCACCATACCGACTAACAGCGCCTGCTGGTCAAGGCTCAACTCTTCCACCGGACGACCAAAGTAGTACAGGCTCGCCAGCGGGAAACCACGGATTTCGTTGTCACCGCTCTGACCGAGATACACCTCGTTCATATACAGCTCAAGAATGCGGTCTTTGCTGTAACGCGCATCCATGATCAGCGCCATATAAGCTTCGTTCGCTTTACGCCAGTAAGAACGCTCACTGGAAAGGAACAAGTTTTTCACCAACTGTTGCGTCAGCGTACTCGCCCCCTGCACCGTGCGACCGGCGGTCAGGTTTGCCAGCACCGCACGCCCAATTGAGTAGAGGCTGATCCCATCATGCTCGTAGAAATGACGGTCTTCCGTCGCCAGCAAGGTATCCACCAGCAGATCCGGGAATCCACTGCGCGGCACAAACAGACGCTGCTCACCGTTTGGCGAGGAGATCATGGTGATCAGGCGCGGATCAAGACGGAAGAAGCCGAACTGACGGTTGTTCTCCATATTGACGATGGTCGCCAGATGATCGCCATCAAAGGTCAGGCGCGCACGCACCTGCCCTTCTTTACTATCCGGGAAATCAAACGGACGGCGGATCATCTCAATGCTGTTAGCCTGCACGGTAAATTCGCCAGGACGGGTCATCTTCGACACCTGACGATATTGGGTCGCCTCTAACAGTTTCACCATCTCGTTCTTGCTGATGGTCATGTCTGGCTCAAGGTTTACCATCCGACCATAAACTGCCGCTGGCAATTGCCAGACCTTGCCATCAATACGGCTGCGAATTTTTTGATCGAGATAAACCCCGTAAACGGCGATTAACACCGCAAATACGATGCCCAGTTTCAGTAGCAGCCAGAGCCAGCCGCGTTTACCACGAGGCTTACGCCCTTTGCCCTTACCTTTGCGCGGCATCGGTTCTTCATCCTCATAGTCATCATAATCATCGTCATCTTCGTAACGACGACGGCTTACCTTTTGTTTGACAGGACGCGTCGGTTTCCCTTTGCGTCCAATTGGCTCGCGGTCATTCCCGGCCATACTTTTTCTCCGCAATATTCAGGCGCAAAAGCCCGATTTTCTGTTCTTCCGTTGCAAGACAGAAGAAGATATCTCTCAAAATTGCTTTTCTCCCTCTCCCTGTGGGAGAGGGTCGGGGTGAGGGCATCAGCGCGCACATTACCCCTCACCCTATCCCTCTCCCCATAGGGGCGAGGGGACTGCCCATACCCGTTTTACGAATATTTTTTCGTCCGGCGCGTCGGCGCGGTGTTGGCGGGGTCGTCCGGCCAGACATGTTTGGGATAACGCCCTTTCATCTCTTTTTGCACTTCGCGATACGCCCCCTGCCAGAAGGCGCTTAAATCACGCGTGATTTGCAGCGGCCTTTGGGCGGGTGAAAGCAACTCCAGCACCAACGGCACGCGCCCCTGGGCAATTGTCGGATTGGTGGCCTCGCCAAACATCTCCTGCATTCTCACCGCCAGCGCAGGAGGGTTATCTTCATGATAACGAATGGCGATCCGGCTTCCCGTCGGCACAGTGTAATGCGCAGGAAGTTCACTATCCAGCCGTTGCTGCATTCCCCAATCAAGTAATCCGCGCAGCGCCTGGTAAATATCGAGTGATTTCAGGCCACGCAGTGAATGTACACCGCTCATATGTGGCAACAACCACGCTTCCAGCGTCGCCAGCAAATTTGCCTCATCAACCGCTGGCCAGTCATATTCCGGTAGCCACTTCGCAGCACACAGCAAACGCAAACGTAGCTGTTCCGCTTCCGGTGTCCAGTTAAGTACACTGAGACCTTTATCGCGAATACCGTTGAGCATTGCATGATGTAATTCATCTTCCGACGGTTTCGCCAGCGGCTGTACTTTTACTGTGAGCTGACCAATCTGCAACCGACGCCAGGCTTTTAGTGTGCCTTGCACATCGTCCCATTCAACGGTATCAGACTGCCGTAATAGCTGCGGACAACGCTGTATTAACTCATCGATATCGACCGGTAGCGCCAGTAAAATTCGCGCATCCGGCGAGGCGCTGCCCTGCAATAATAACGGAGCGACCAGCCATTCATGGCGGCTTAAGGCATCATCGGTGTCCAGCATCGCTCCCATGCCGTTCGCCAGCTGATAGCGCCCTTCTTGCCCACGACGACGAGCAATGCGATCGGCAAACGCCTCAGCAAGTAACGGCGCGATAAGCGAACTGTCTGCCTCGCCGCCACGCACATTTAAGCGTATTAATAGCTGTTGACTGCGTTGCTGCCAGGTCGGTTGATTGCGCGAAAACGCCACACCCAGATCGCTATTCCCCATCCGTGGCGGCTCTTCGAGAATGGCAGCAATTTTTGCGGCGGTTGCGGCTTCGTCGTCGCTCTTCGCGCTCACCAGCATTGCCGCTAAACGAGGATCGTTACCCAGTGTCACCATTTTTTGCCCTTGCGCACTAAGCCGTTCGCCGTCCAGTGCCCCCAGCATCCCTAACAGGCGTTTCGCGGCCTGTAGATTCACCGCTGGCGGTTGATCAAGCCAACTCATCTGCGCCGGATCGCTGCATCCCCATTGCAGTAATTCCATCAGCAAACCGGAGAGATCGCTTTGTAAGATCTCCGGTTCACTTTGCGCGGCAGCGCGTTCTGCTTGTTCTTTGGCGATTAAATGCAGACAGATACCCGGTTCCAGACGCCCGGCACGCCCGGCGCGTTGCGTCATTGATGCCTGACTAACGCGTTGAGTAATCAATCGCGTAAGCCCCGTGCGCGGATCAAAGCGCGCTACACGCTCCTGGGCACAATCCACCACCAGGCGAATACCTTCGATGGTTAAACTGGTTTCAGCGATATTGGTTGCCAGCACCACTTTACGCATTCCTTGCGGTGCCGGAAGGATCGCTTTTCGCTGCTCGTTCAGCGACAACGCGCCATACAGCGGGCAGAGCAACACATCACTGCCGATGCGCGAAGACAGTTGTTCCTGAACGCGCTGAATTTCTCCGACGCCGGGTAAAAATAAGAGTAATGATCCGCTTTCCTGACGCAGCAATTCGGCGGTAGCAACCGCGACAGCCTCGTCAAAGCGTTGATGTGTGGACAGCGGCAAATAGCGACGTTCTACTGGATACGAACGTCCTTCGGAAACAATAACCGGCGCTTGCGGCAGCATTTGTTGCAAACGATCGTTATCCAGCGTGGCCGACATAATGAGCAGTTTTAAGTCATCGCGCAGCCCTTGTTGCACGTCCAGCAATAGTGCCAGCGCCAAATCCGCCTGCAAGCTACGCTCGTGAAATTCATCGAGGATCACCATACCGACGCCGCTCAGCTCTGGGTCGCGTTGGATCATGCGCGTCAGCACGCCTTCCGTAACCACTTCCAGTCGGGTATTCGGCCCCACGCAGTTTTGCGCACGCATCCGGTAGCCAACCGTGTCACCAGGCTTTTCGTTAAGCAGCTCCGCCAGTCGTTGCGCAACGTTACGTGCCGCCAGACGCCGTGGCTCCAGCAGGATAATTTTTCCGTTAATGCCTGGATGCGCCAGCAGTTGCAGCGGCAACCAGGTCGATTTCCCGGCTCCGGTCGGCGCGCTTAATAACACCTGCGGTGCGGTATCGAGAGCAGCAAGTAATTCAGGTAAGACGGCAGCAACGGGCAACGACGACACAAAACGCTCCTGAGGGTTAACATTCTTCGCGCCACATTGTAGCATCGCGGTAATTCATAACCGAGTACCTCACATGTCTGAACCGCAACGGCTGTTCTTTGCCATCGACTTACCCGCAGAAATTCGCGAGCAGATTATCCACTGGCGCGCCGCACAATTTCCGCCTGAAGCCGGGCGTCCGGTTGCCGCCGAAAATTTGCATCTGACGCTGGCGTTTTTAGGCGAAGTGAGCGCAGAGAAAGAGAAGGCGCTTTCTCTTTTAGCCGGACGGATTCGTCAACCGGGATTCACTCTGACGCTTGATGACGCCGGTCAGTGGCTGCGTTCGCGCGTGGTGTGGTTAGGGATGCGTCAGCCACCGCGCGGCTTAATCCAGTTAGCAAATATGCTCCGTTCGCAGGCCGCCCGCAGTGGTTGTTTTCAAAGCAATCGACCGTTTCATCCGCATATCACCTTATTGCGCGACGCCAGCGAGGCGGTGACAATCCCGCCGCCAGGTTTTAACTGGTCATATACGGTGACGGAGTTCACTCTTTACGCCTCCTCGTTTGCCCGTGGGCGCACACGCTACACGCCGCTAAAACGCTGGACACTGACGCAATAACAAGGGTTGTCACAATGAAATTTTCACCCCCTCTACAACGCGCCACGCTGGTTCAGCGTTATAAACGCTTTTTAGCTGATGTGATCACACCCGATGGTCGCGAATTAACGCTACACTGCCCTAATACTGGTGCGATGACCGGTTGTGCAACGCCTGGCGATACCGTCTGGTATTCCACTTCCGACAACACAAAACGGAAATATCCGCACACCTGGGAATTGACCCAAAGCCAAAGCGGTGCATTTATTTGCGTCAATACACTTTGGGCAAACAGATTGACGAAAGAGGCTATCCTCAATGGGGATATTTCGGAACTGTCAGGCTATAGCTCGCTGAAAAGCGAAGTAAAATACGGCGCCGAGCGCAGTCGTATTGACTTCATGTTACAGGCGAGGTTTCGACCTGACTGCTATATTGAAGTGAAATCGGTTACGTTAGCGGAAAATGAACAGGGATACTTTCCCGATGCAGTCACTGAACGAGGTCAGAAACATCTTCGGGAGTTGATGAGCGTAGCAGCTGAAGGTCAGCGTGCAGTGATTTTTTTTGCCGTGCTGCATTCAGCCATTACACGGTTTTCACCCGCGCGCCACATCGATGAGAAATACGCGCAACTATTGTCAGAGGCTCAACAAAAGGGGGTGGAAATTCTGGCTTATAAAGCGGAACTTTCTGCTGAAAGCATGGCTCTTAAAAAATCACTGCCGGTTACATTGTAGTAAAGTAAGTAACTGGTTAATTTACATTCTGGTCGCGTGCGCAAATACGCTTTTC
Source organism: Escherichia sp. TW14182 (assembly GCF_000208525.1). NCBI lineage: Bacteria > Pseudomonadati > Pseudomonadota > Gammaproteobacteria > Enterobacterales > Enterobacteriaceae > Escherichia > Escherichia sp. TW14182. Next base: position 19,884 of record NZ_AEJZ01000079.1, on the reverse strand, counting down.
CTCACACAGTTGTCAAGTGTTACGTTTAGATAATTGCTATCCGGAAAAGCATCTGCTATTTATAGCGGCCTCATTTTTCCCCCGAACATGGGGATCGATAGTGCGTGTTAAGGAGAAGCAACATGCAAGAAGGGCAAAACCGTAAAACATCGTCCCTGAGTATTCTCGCCATCGCTGGGGTGGAACCATATCAGGAGAAGCCGGGCGAAGAGTATATGAATGAAGCCCAGCTGGCGCACTTCCGTCGTATTCTGGAAGCATGGCGTAATCAACTCAGGGATGAAGTCGATCGCACCGTTACACATATGCAGGATGAAGCAGCCAACTTCCCGGATCCGGTAGACCGTGCAGCCCAGGAAGAAGAGTTCAGCCTCGAACTGCGTAACCGCGATCGCGAGCGTAAGCTGATCAAAAAGATCGAGAAGACGCTGAAAAAAGTGGAAGACGAAGATTTCGGCTACTGCGAATCCTGCGGTGTTGAAATTGGTATTCGTCGTCTGGAAGCGCGCCCGACAGCCGATCTGTGCATCGACTGCAAAACGCTGGCTGAAATTCGCGAAAAACAGATGGCTGGCTAATTACAGCCGTTCCATCACGTTTACCACAGGCGGGAAATGCTCCCGCCTTATTTTTTGTTCAACGAGATGACAGACACACACTATATTGGTCGCTTCGCCCCCTCTCCTTCCGGCGAGCTTCATTTTGGCTCTCTGATTGCCGCGCTTGGTAGCTATCTACAGGCACGCGCCCGGCAAGGTCGCTGGCTGGTACGCATTGAAGATATCGACCCGCCTCGTGAAGTTCCCGGTGCCGCAGAGACAATCCTGCGCCAGCTGGAACATTACGGTCTGCACTGGGACGGCGATGTTCTCTGGCAATCGCAACGTCATGACGCCTATCGTGAAGCACTCGTCTGGTTACGTGAGCAAGGGCTAAGTTATTACTGCACCTGTACGCGTGCGCGTATTCACAGCATTGGCGGTATTTACGACGGTCATTGCCGTGAATTACATCATGGTTCAGAAAACGCCGCAGTACGCATCCGCCAGCAGCATCCGGTCATCCAGTTTACCGATCAGTTGCGCGGTATTATTCACGCCGACGAAAAACTGGCGCGGGAAGATTTTATTATTCATCGCCGTGATGGTTTGTTCGCCTATAACCTGGCGGTGGTGGTTGACGATCACTTCCAGGGCGTGAGCGAAATTGTCCGTGGCGCAGATTTGATCGAACCGACGGTGCGACAAATCTCGCTGTACCAGCTTTTTGACTGGCAAGTGCCAGATTACATTCATTTGCCGCTGGCACTTAACGCACAAGGCGCTAAACTTTCCAAGCAGAATCATGCGCCTGCGTTACCGAAAGGCGATCCGCGCCCGGTGTTAATCGCCGCGCTTCAATTTTTGGGTCAGCAGACAGAAACACACTGGCAGGATTTCAGCGTCGAGCAAATCCTTCAGTCTGCCGTCAAAAACTGGACGCTGACCGCCGTGCCTGAGTCGGCAATTGTAAATTCAACATTCTCAAATGCGTCATGCTGAGCTATGATTAGCCGCTATTTTTTTGTCCTGAATGATGTTTGACACTACCGAGGTGTACTATTTTTACCCGAGTCGCTAATTTTTGCCGCAAGGTGCTAAGCCGCGAGGAAAGCGAAGCTGAACAGGCTGCCGCCCGTCCCCAGGTAACGGTGATCCCGCGTGAGCAACATGCTATCTCCCGCAAAGATATCAGTGAAAATGCCCTGAAGGTAATGTACAGGCTCAATAAAGCGGGATACGAAGCCTGGCTGGTTGGCGGCGGCGTGCGCGACCTGTTACTTGGCAAAAAGCCGAAAGATTTTGACGTGACCACCAACGCTACGCCTGAGCAGGTGCGTAAACTATTCCGTAACTGCCGCCTGGTGGGTCGCCGTTTCCGTCTTGCTCATGTGATGTTTGGCCCGGAGATTATCGAAGTCGCAACCTTCCGTGGACACCACGAAGGTAACGTCAGCGACCGCACAACCTCCCAACGCGGGCAAAACGGCATGTTGCTACGCGACAACATTTTCGGTTCCATCGAAGAAGACGCCCAACGCCGCGATTTCACTATCAACAGCCTGTATTACAGCGTCGCGGATTTTACTGTTCGCGATTACGTTGGCGGCATGAAGGATCTGAAAGACGGCGTTATCCGTCTGATTGGTAATCCGGAAACGCGCTACCGTGAAGATCCGGTACGGATGCTGCGCGCGGTACGTTTTGCTGCAAAACTGGGGATGCGCATCAGCCCAGAAACCGCAGAACCGATCCCCCGCCTCGCTACCTTATTGAACGATATTCCTCCGGCACGCCTGTTTGAAGAGTCTCTTAAACTGCTACAAGCGGGATACGGTTACGAAACCTATAAACTGCTGTGTGAATATCATCTGTTCCAGCCGCTGTTCCCGACCATTACCCGTTACTTCACGGAAAATGGCGACAGTCCGATGGAGCGCATTATTGAGCAGGTACTGAAGAATACCGACACGCGTATCCATAACGATATGCGTGTGAACCCGGCGTTCTTGTTTGCCGCCATGTTCTGGTATCCGCTGCTGGAGACGGCACAGAAGATCGCTCAGGAGAGTGGCCTGACCTATCACGACGCTTTCGCACTGGCGATGAACGATGTGCTGGACGAAGCCTGCCGTTCACTGGCGATCCCGAAACGTCTTACTACCTTAACGCGCGACATCTGGCAGCTACAGTTGCGTATGTCTCGTCGTCAGGGTAAACGTGCGTGGAAGCTGCTGGAGCATCCTAAGTTCCGTGCGGCTTACGACCTGTTGGCCTTGCGAGCTGAAGTTGAGCGTAACGCTGAACTGCAACGTCTGGTGAAATGGTGGGGTGAGTTCCAGGTTTCCGCGCCGCCGGATCAAAAAGGGATGCTTAACGAACTGGACGAGGAACCGTCAACGCGTCGTCGTACTCGTCGCCCACGCAAACGCGCGCCGCGTCGTGAGGGCACCGCATGACAGTGGCGTATATTGCCATAGGCAGCAATCTGGCCTCTCCACTGGAGCAGGTCAATGCTGCCGTGAAAGCAATCGGTGATATCCCTGAAAGCTGCATTCTTGCCGTTTCTTCGTTTTACCGCACCCCACCGCTGGGGCCGCAGGATCAACCTGATTACCTCAACGCCGCCGTGGCGCTGGAAACCGCACTCGCGCCCGAAGAGTTACTCAATTACACACAGCGTATTGAATTGCAGCAAGGTCGCGTCCGTAAAGCCGAACGCTGGGGGCCGCGCACGCTCGATTTAGACATTATGTTGTTTGGCAATCAGGTGATTAACACCGAGCGCCTGACCGTTCCGCACTACGATATGAAAAATCGTGGATTTATGCTGTGGCCGCTGTTTGAGATTGCGCCGGAATTAATTTTCCCTGATGGAGAGACATTGCAAAGTTTATTAACGAGCAATGCTTCTTGTCCCTTACCACGCTGGTAATCACCCTCCCCTTTCTAATTATTCAAGCTAGTATGCGTAGTGAAATACGCATCAGTAACCTGGTTCTTGCCTCTGATATGCCAGTCATAATCTTTATGGTTAAAATTCCTTTCTTCTTTTAGATAATTAAGATCAAAAAAAAGTGAGATCCCCCCAAGAAAGGCACAAATGGGCAAAAAAAACACATGAAAATTAACGTACATATTAATAATATTAAACTTTATATTAAGATAATCTAATATGTAAATACAGAAAAACTAATGCATACAAAATGACACACTAAAATATATATATAATAAAAATGACACACCACAATCAATCACAAGAAAAATAATAAAATTAAAAAAATCAATGAGTTACCAATCAAGCCAACCTTATAAACACTCTTATACTCACCTAACCGCTTGCTCTAAAATAAATAGCTATTCAAATGATGAATGCAAGTGAAGGTAAATCAATAAATCACCCCAAATCATTCACACCATCAATTTTTATTTTCATCCTTATATTGCTAGTCTCTGCCGCGTTTTTGGAAGACGTAGAATAACAATAAATTAATATTTGTTATTGATTCGTCTCTCTTTTTTTATGGAGAATTTTAATGAACAAAAAGCTACTTGCCATCGTATTAGCAGCATCTTCCCTTTCAGCCGGTTCAGTAATGGCTGGTGTTGACGGTGGGCAGTTGAATATCGGTGGTTTTGTTACCGCTGGTACTTGTGTAACGACAATAAATGGTGGCGGTAAAGACGTTACGGTTATGCTACAGACTGCACAAATTGCTGATGTCCCGGCAATGAGCAAAACTGCTGCAGGTGGGTTCCCGGAAGATATTAATATTAAAGTTGATTGTGCGACAGGTAATGCAACGGCTCAAAACGCAGTCATGAGTTTCAGTTCTATGTACCATAACTCTAACCAGGGTACTTTGAGTAATGACGGCTCAGTTCAGGATCCAGCAGGTAATGTCGATATCGCTCTGCACCATGTAAATAATACTGGAGCACTGAATCTGGTCGAAGTGAATAACCCGAGCAACCAGATCACTGAAGCATTCGACACCACCACTCATGTTGCGAACTTCCATTTAAAAGCATCTTATGTGAAGTCTGATGCTAATGCCACCGTGACCTCTGGTCATGTGAAAACTAACAGCACCTATACCTTAACTTACAATTAATTTTTATTGGAGTTGAATTAATTGTATTAAGAGGCTGTACTTGCAGCCTCTTATTTATGATTTTGCGTTTTTCAAGGAGAGAAGAGATGCAGATTTATCAGAAAATTATTCCGCTATTACTTGCAAGTACTTTATCTGTTTTCGCATCAGTTGCGCAGGCTGATATTGTCATTAACGGAACACGTGTTATTTATAAAGAAAAAGACAAGAATGTCACTATGCGCCTGGAAAATAAAGGCTCGCGCCCATTACTGGTTCAGTCATGGCTGGATACGGGTGACGATAATGCCGATCCGGCGACCATTAAAGTTCCGTTTAACGCTACCCCCCCGGTTTCACGCATCGACCCGAAACGCGGTCAGACAGTGACAATCACCTATACGAATAGCCAGACGTTACCAAAAGATCGCGAAAGTGTCTTTTGGTTTAATGTGCTGGAAGTACCGCCTAAAGTAAAAGATAAAGAAGCTGAAAATAAAAATCTTCTGCAACTGGCTTTCCGTACGCGCATTAAATTATTTTACCGACCGGAGGGGTTAAGTGGTGATCCGTTTACGGCGCCATCCCAATTAAAATGGCAATGGAGCGGTAATAAAATCAAAGTAACTAACCCTACTCCATACTATGTCTCATTTTCAGCCGTTGATGTTGTATCAGGCACAAAGTCTTATGTTGTAAATACTTCTATGATAGCTCCAAATAGCAATAGCGATTTTAGTGTGCAAGGGCTACAAACATCTATAGGCGGCGCAAAATTACGCTATTCAGCAATTAGTGATTATGGCAGTGAAATTAAAGGTGAAAGCAATCTTTAAACCTGATTTTATTGATGATTTTTTTGCGATGCGAGTATAAAAAAAAGATGGCTCATTGTAAATTAACAAGGATCGCTATTATCTTCTCCTGCATTTATGCCCAAAGCACGAATGCAACAGAGACGATTGAGTACGACCCAAGCTTTCTCATGGGCTCTTCCGCCAGAGGAATAGACTTATCGCGCTATTCTGATGGCAACCCGGCAATGCCTGGAAATTATGACGTAAAGGTTTACGTCAATAATATTTCCGCCAGCAGCCTGAACATCGAAATGATTGATGTGGGCAAGAGAAACGCCGAAGCCTGTATTTCGCGAAAAATACTGAGTCAGCTTCATATAAAACAACCTGATCTCCGGGACGGAGAAGCAGTATTACAAAAACGCAATGAAAGCGCAGATGATTGCCTTGATATCGCAAAAGCTATTCCACAGTCACAGGTTTATTTCGATACTAACGATCAAAAACTGGAACTGACAGTTCCGCAAGTCTGGATCATGCGTAATTACCAGGGCTATGTTGATCCTTCACTATGGGAGGATGGTATAAATGCAGCCATGCTCTCCTATCGTATGAATGCCTGGCGCAACACGCAGCATAACGACGAAAACCAGACTTTTTATACCGCCTTCAATACCGGTATTAACCTCGGAAACTGGCATCTGAGAAGCAACGGTAACTACAGTTGGCAGCAGGATATTGGCAGCAATCTGGATTTCCAGAACAGCTATCTTCAGCGTGAACTGCCATTTATTCGCTCACAATTAGTGGTCGGGGAAACCTATACAACCGGGGAAACTTTCGACTCCGTTAGTATAAAAGGGGTACGCCTGTATAGCGACGACCGCATGTTGCCACCGTCAATGACCGGATTTGCGCCTGTTATCCGTGGTGTTGCTAACAGCAACGCTAAGGTTACCGTAACACAGGGCGGCTACAAAATTTATGAAGGCACCGTTCCTCCGGGTGAGTTCGCCATCGACGATATTTCCCCTTCCGGCTACGGCAACGACCTGTTAGTCACTATCGAGGAAGCAGATGGTTCGCGTCGCACTTTCTCTCAACCCTTCTCGTCCGTTATTCAGATGCTGCGCCCTGGCGTGGGTCGCTGGGATATCAGCGGCGGGCAGATTGATCGCGACGATCTTCGCGATGATTACAATCTTCTACAAGGTACATGGTATTACGGCATTAACAACACCTTTACTGGCTACACCGGCATTCAACTCACCGATGCTGACTACCAGGCCTTCCTGTTAGGGGTCGGGGTAAACACGTCAATTGGCGCCGTGTCGTTTGATGTGACGCAATCTCAGGCCAGGATATATGAGGACAAGACCTACACAGGGCAGAGCTACCGTGTTTCATGGAACAAAATGTTTAATGAAACCAATACGTCTTTAAATCTTGCCGCTTATCGCTACTCCACCAGCAACTACCTGGGGCTCAATGACGCACTGAATCTACAGGATGATGCCAAACATCTCCCCGCCAATGAACGGCAGACGATGAACACTTACCAGCGTCTACGCAACCAGTTTACGATCAGCCTCAACCAACCGTTGAAATTTAAAGAGATAGATTATGGTTCTTTTTATCTGAACGGTAGCTGGACAGATTACTGGGGCGGAAGCAGCAGCCGGAGCTACTACTCAATGGGCTACAGCAAAGGGACGGATTGGGGCTCCTGGAGTGCTTCCATTCAGCGTACCTGGAATGAAGATGGCGAGCAGGATGATAGTTTCTATCTGAGCGTCAGCCTTCCTATCGAAAAATTGTTTGGTGGTAAACGACGTGAAAGTGGCTTCCAGTACGTTGACGCACGAATGAACACCGACTTTAACGGCAGCCACGCTTTCAGCGCCAGCACCAACGGTGCCAGCGGTGATGGTAAATACAGCTACAGCGTGAGTACTGATTACATCATCAATAAAAACAGTACCGATCTGGCTGATATCGGGGGCTACATAAGTTACGAATCTCCCTGGGGAACGTTGTCTGCTTCCGCAAGTGCAGATACTGACAGTAACCGTCAGATGTCATTAAGCACTGACGGCGGTTTTGTTCTGCATCAGGGAGGGGTTACGTTTTCTGGCGACAGCTTCAGCGACAGCGATACATTGGTTCTGGTAAAAGCCCCTGGCGCTGCAGGCGCACGAATAAACTATGGTAACAATACCATCGATCGCTGGGGATATGGCATCTCCTCATCCGCATCGCCTTACAAGGAAAATAACATCAGCCTGGATATTAAAGGGCTGGAAAACGATGTCGAGCTAAAAAGTACCAGTTCCCGCACCGTACCGCGCTACGGTGCTATCACACTGACCAACTTTGAAACTGACCAGGGGCGCTCAGCAATGGTGACCCTACACCGCAATGACGGCCAGCCATTGCCGTTTGCCGCAGATGTCACCGATGAACAAGGTAATGTCCTTGGTTATATCGGCCAGGGTAACCGGGCCTTTATCAGAGGTATAGAAGATAAAGGGGTGTTGCGGGTGAACTGGTTCGATGAGAACAGACAAGCTCAGCATTGCCTTGCTCATTATCAGGTTCCGATGACAGCTACTGAAGAAAGTGGCAACCGGTCCCTGTTGTTGGATAACGTACTGTGTACGGTATCTGTGACTCGCTAAATCCGCAAATTTTGGAAAAGCTATGAGACGGAAAAGTATTCCCTTTGCTTTAGGCGCACTTATGCTAACCGCTCCAGTGTTCGCTGTTGATGTCGATGTAAAGTTCATCGCCACAATCGTACAGCCAACCTGTGATATGTCGGTGATCCCCTATGGCGGTTCAAACATCAGTAATGCAGGAACGAACGCCTATAAGCTAACTATTCCCGATATTCGTCTCGATCAATTGCGTGCTAAAGGTGCCGAGAGCCAGGCAAACTTTACATTGAAGCCTGCTAACTGTAATGGGCTTACAGGACTGAAAACGACAATAAAAGCGGAAAAAACATCTACCGAACAACCCGTGTTAGCCATACCGTCTTCAGCCACTGGCAAGGCCTCAAACATTGGCGTTGCTTTCCGCCGCCAGTCATCATCGGACGATGTCTACTTTGGCTTAAATAATAACACCACCATTGTATGGACGGCCGATGAAATGAGTAAAGGATTAAACTTAAGCGCAGCCATGCGTGAAGTTACGCCAAATACTGGCACGATCGGCCCATTTGATGCCAAAGTCACGTTTAATTTCACCTATGAGTAACGGGGTAATCTAATGAAAAGAGTAAAATTAGCCTGGTGTGTCGCGAGTGTTTTGACCTGCGCTACTCTTGGTATCAACCCGGTGCAAGCGACCGTTGACGCATTAGATTTGACTATTGTTACCAATATCACCGCCGGGACCTGTAAAGTTGAGTTGCAGGACACGGGTAGTGCAAAGATTGACACCGTCAATTTCCAGAACGTCTATATTCCCGAAGTGATCAGCAAAGCAAAGGTGCAAAAATTCCAGTTGGCATTTAGCGGCTGTGATGGTCTGCCACAGAATCAGGCGGTATTTACCCTAAGCCCGGGAAATGGCGCAACTTGTGATGGCAACGGCAATGGGAAAGCATTTGCTAACGCCGCATCGACCAACAAAGCGGAAGCGGTAGCCGTCGAAGTTTGGGACTCTGCGACACCAGACAGTGGTAAGCAAATCGAGTGTAAAGCTAAAAACTCGACCACTGTGAACATGACGAATAATGCCAAAGTGTTTCCGCTTAGCGCACGGTTGGTACGCGACAGTGGCAAAGCAGATACTGACGTCAGAGCCGGTGATTTTAACACCCCTGCGGTGTTTAACATCACTTACCAGTAAATTTTGACGTAGCCAGTGCAAAAGTGATGTTATGAAAAGACATAATTTATTTGCCGCTTTAACGATAAACATAGCCTTGATGTGTTCCGCCGCCTATGCGGAGCTTAATGTTGATTTTAATGCTAAAGTTCTCAGCTCAACTTGCAAAATGGAAATCGACAATAACGGTATCATTAATTTAGCCACTGTAGGGCTGGATTATTTCGCCAACAGCACGACAGCGGAACAATATTATACGGGCGGCAAAAACTTCTCCATTCTGTTATCTGGTTGTTCCGGTACAGCATTAACCGGAACAAAACAGTTGCACTTGGACTTTAAACCCAGAACGGGCTCTTTTGCACCTGGCTCATCGCAGATATTCCCAAACGAGGACATCAACGGAGCCAGTAATATCGGAATAGTCATTTTTTCGGTTAATGACAGTAATAATAAGTTTAATGTCTGGTCTCCTGCAGGAGTTTCCCGGTCTGTATACGCTATCGACGCCGATAAAATGAATGACTCACGCTGGAATTTTTATACCAGAATGCAAAAAGTCAATAACGCTGCCAGCGTTGGTAGTGGCAAAGTGACAACCAGCGTACTGGTCGATGCATGGTACGAATAACCAGCGTAAGGAAATGGAAAAATCAGGATGGAACCTATGATTTTAACACAATTAGAAATTCTCAATGAGCAGGTGCAATTGACAAGCACAATTTCACTATCGCCTGGACGAACGCCTCAGGTTAGCTATGCCAGCTATTCTTTAGTAAGACAATTTATTATGCACTCATACAACAAACATATTTAAAGGAGTGAATATGAAAACATCTTCACATATTATTTTTTTAGTATTCTTTTTTTGTTTAGTTCTGTTTGTTACGCAAAAATTGATTTTATTGTGGGTGCCGGCGCGACTCCACCAGACAGAGATGGTCGCGTAAATTTTATGTATCCTGGAAATAATAGTCTGGTGTTTTATCGCCCGAAATCGTTGGGTCCTACTGGGGTACAATTATACTGGGAGGGTCAGGATACAGCTTCTAATGGTGTTCTTTATTGTACAGCACATAAGAGCGCCTCTGGTGGCCCGATGACGATACGAAATGCAATGGTCGACTCCGGACTCTCTTATGGCGGACATAAATTATTCAAAACATCTGTTACCGGACTTTATTACACATTAAAAATTTCAGCTATATGGTCAGCTTATAATACAAGAGCAGATGTTTCTGAAATATATATCGGGGATACAGAAGCGCAAAAATTTCACTTTGTATTCCATGACGCCGATATGGAAAGAAGATGTAAAGACATGGATAATAACTATCCACAATTTTGGGGATTAGGAGGAATATTCCAGACTTTTACCGTTGAATTTTATACAGATGCCACGTTTGCGCCTACAGCAACCCAAAATATCACATTACTGAGCACAAGTGATTATATTTATCGTTTTAAAGCCGAAGACGCCGGCTCAGCGATCCAGGGATACAGCGGACCTATCTATATCAACTTTAATTTAAGTAATGTAAAACTATCGCTTCCTACATGTTTTTCTTCAGTTGTAACAGGAGATACCGTCCAGAACTCAACTGTCGCATTGGGGAGCTACGAAGTCAGTCAAATTAAAAATGGCGCAACGCCTGTGCCTTTTCAGATAACATTGCAAAACTGTATTCGAGTACAAAATATTGAAACCAAAATGACCTCTGCAAAAATAGGGCAACAGAATAAAAAGTTACTCGCCAATACCCTGCAAGGTAACGGTGCAGCAGAGGGCGTCGGCGTACTTATTGAAGGCTTAAAAAACAGTGTTAATGGAAAAATGGTTCTTGAGCCTAATGTAGGAACGTCTGTTTATAAAGCGTATGAAAGCGAGATTGATTCATCAGGGGGGATTTACCCCGGAAAAGGTCAAGGCACAACACAGCCCCTTGAATTTCAGGCGACATTGAAGCAAGACGGGAATAGTACGATAAAAGCAGGCGATTTCGAAGCCACCGGCAGATTCCAGATTACCTACCCTTGACAAGCCAAACACATCGTCAGGCAACTGACGATGTGAGCCACTAAAACGATTGCCCCCCTTAATACGACTGATAGAATGCCAACAGATCTGACATTAGCCATCAGGACACGTTATGAAACCAACTACCATTTCCCTGCTGCAAAAATGTAAACAGGAAAAAAAACGCTTCGCCACCATCACTGCTTACGACTATAGCTTTGCAAAATTGTTTGCCGACGAAGGAATTAACGTCATGCTGGTGGGGGATTCCCTTGGAATGACGGTTCAGGGCCATGACTCCACCCTCCCTGTCACTGTGGAAGATATCGCCTACCACACTGCCGCCGTTCGTCGCGGTGCGCCAAACTGTCTGCTGCTGGCTGACCTGCCATTTATGGCTTATGCCACTCCTGAACAAGCATTTGAAAACGCCGCAACTGTCATGCGCGCGGGTGCGAATATGGTCAAAATCGAAGGCGGTGCCTGGCTGGTAGAAACAGTTCAAATGCTGACCGAACGCGCAGTTCCTGTTTGTGGGCATTTGGGCTTAACGCCACAGTCAGTGAATATTTTCGGTGGTTATAAAGTGCAAGGGCGTGGCGATGCAGGCGACCGTTTACTTAATGACGCCTTAGCCTTAGAAGCCGCTGGGGCACAGTTGCTGGTGCTGGAATGCGTACCGGTTGAGCTGGCAAAACGTATTACCGAGGCGCTGGCGATTCCGGTTATCGGTATTGGCGCGGGGAATGTAACCGACGGACAAATCCTCGTGATGCACGACGCATTCGGCATAACCGGTGGTCACATACCTAAATTCGCCAAAAATTTCCTTGCCGAAGCGGGCGACATCCGCGCTGCTGTACGGCAGTATATGGCTGAAGTGGAGTCCGGCGCTTATCCGGGCGAAGAACACAGTTTCCATTAAGGAGTCACGTTGTGTTAATTATCGAAACTCTGCCGCTGCTGCGTCAGCAAATCCGCCGCCTGCGTATGGAAGGCAAGCGTGTGGCGCTGGTGCCTACCATGGGTAACCTGCACGATGGTCATATGAAGCTGGTCGATGAAGCGAAAGCCCGCGCCGATGTGGTCGTCGTCAGTATTTTCGTTAACCCGATGCAGTTCGATCGCCCGGAAGATCTGGCTCGCTATCCACGCACCTTGCAGGAAGACTGCGAGAAGCTGAATAAACGTAAAGTGGATCTGGTTTTCGCTCCATCAGTAAAAGAGATCTACCCGAACGGTACAGAAACCCACACCTATGTTGATGTTCCCGGTCTTTCCACCATGCTGGAAGGTGCCAGCCGCCCAGGGCATTTCCGTGGCGTTTCGACCATCGTCAGCAAACTGTTCAACCTTGTCCAGCCGGACATCGCCTGCTTCGGTGAAAAAGATTTTCAGCAACTGGCGCTGATCCGCAAAATGGTTGCCGAAATGGGCTTTGATATTGAGATTGTCGGTGTGCCGATTATGCGCGCGAAAGACGGTCTGGCGCTCAGTTCCCGTAATGGTTATCTGACGGCAGAACAACGCAAAATTGCGCCAGGCCTGTACAAGGTTTTAAGTTCGATTGCCGACAAATTGCAGGCTGGAGAGCGGGATCTCGATGAAATTATTGCCATTGCCGGGCAAGAACTGAATGAAAAAGGTTTCCGCGCCGATGATATTCAGATTCGTGATGCTGACACGTTGCTGGAAGTCACTGAAAACAGTAAACGCGCCGTGATTCTGGTAGCCGCCTGGCTTGGCGACGCTCGCCTGATCGACAATAAAATAGTCGAACTGGCGTAATACTTAACTGGCGCTACGGCTGATGGCGCCAGTTATTCATTTGCCCACGTCATGGCGATGACGTCTGTAAGCGATTATTCATATCGCAGGCAATTTAGTTAGAGTTAATCAGCTTATCAATCTCGGCAAGAGGTAAATTTGCCATCTCTGCAACGTCTTCCCGAGACATTCCTTTACTCAGAAGACGATGGGCCATCTTCTCAATTCCCTGCTGAATCCCCTTCTCAATTCCCTTCTCAATCCCCTTCTCAATCCCCTTCTCTTCAAACCACTGCGCCAACGTCATCATAGACTCCCCTCCCGATTCCCTGTCTCTCACCACACCGTAAAACAAATCCGCTTGTTCAGTATGACCGCGTTGCAGCATATAGTTTTGCATGGCAACTAACTGACTTCCGCTAGTGTACCCTTCGTCAATCAGCGTGACCAGTTGCTCCAGCAATAACATTAAGTCGCGCTGGCGAATATGTTTTTGCAGCAGTTCGAGAATCGCAATCCGCCGATGTTGCATGATCTCGTCATCCGGCGTGATGGTGATATCCACCAGCGGGAAAGGGTTGTTGTAGACACGTCGCGCCAGTTCCGGTGAGTAAAACATATCAAACCAGCACATTGAGAGCGGGTAAGGCGTGGCCTCGCCCTGATAAAACAGAATCGGCACCACCAGCGGCAGCTTATCGTGGTCAGCCTCCAGATGTCGGTGCATGGCGGCAATAGAGTAGCGCATCATGCGAAAGGCCATTTTTTTGTCCGGCTTGCTTTGATGTTCAATCACGACATACAGATAGCCGGGATTACCCAGCATTTGCACAGAATAGAGCACGTCGGTGCTGTGCCCTTTCAGGCTTTCTTCGATGAAACTCCCCGACTCCAGATGCAGCGTGTTGAGATCGCAGATCTCACGCAATTCCTCAGGCAGGTGTATGTCGAGGAAGTCGCGAGCGGTATCCGCATGCATTAAAAATTGTTTAAACACCGCGTCATGCGGCGTGGTACTTGGTGCGTCCATCTTACCTGCCTTCCGTGTTGTCTTGCGTGAAGGCAGTATCCAGTCAAGGCGCGCAGTCGTCAGCCGCCTCTTTATTGTTTACCGAGCAGCGTTCAGAGAAATTTCAATTGGTTACAGGCGTTGCATGGCGGGCTTCGGCGCGGTACGCAAACTGCTGATGCAAATGCCGTCAGATGAGTAGACACTAAACAAAAATCGGGCAATACTGCGTGAGAATTTTCTCAAAGCAGGCACCGCCTGCTTCGTTAACGACAGGGTAGAAAGGTAGAAGTTATGATTCGCACGATGCTGCAGGGCAAACTCCACCGCGTGAAAGTGACTCATGCGGACCTGCACTATGAAGGTTCTTGCGCCATTGACCAGGATTTTCTTGACGCAGCCGGTATTCTCGAAAACGAAGCCATTGATATCTGGAATGTCACCAACGGCAAGCGTTTCTCCACCTACGCCATCGCGGCAGAGCGCGGTTCGAGAATTATTTCTGTCAACGGCGCTGCGGCTCACTGCGCCAGCGTCGGCGATATTGTCATCATCGCCAGCTTCGTCACTATGCCAGATGCCGAAGCCCGCACCTGGCGCCCCAACGTTGCCTACTTTGAAGGCGACAACGAAATGAAACGTACCGCGAAAGCGATTCCAGTTCAGGTTGCCTGATAATCACCCCTGCGGCTGGTTACTCACCAGCCGCGACATCGTCTCCAGCGAATCTGTTCTTAAGATATAAAGCCGTTTTAGCAACAAGGGATTATCCCCCAGTTTTACTTTACCTTTCATGGTCGTCACCGCCAGATGAAATCCGGCATCATTTGCCGCTTTAACCGCTTTGTCATTAAATCCGCCAAACGGATAAGAAAGATACAATACATGCGGATTAAATTGCGTCAGCGCCCGACGTGAACGTTCAAAATCAAACAAAATATTATGCTCACTGCGGCTAAGTAATATGGGTCGGCGATAACCATCAACCCGATGTAAAAAATGGGTATGTGACTGGAAATCAAAAACATCGCTGACATCATGCAGTTCAGAAATACTCATAAACTGTAACGACTGTGGATTCCATTTTTGTGGATGGCGTTTAATACGCGAGGTAATAATAAATGCCGTCGCCTTCATACCGTATTGTTTCAGAATGGGGTATGCATAACGACTCACCGATTTCAAACCATCATCAAACGTCAGCACAACCGCGCGAGCGGGTAGATTCATCGAATTACGCAGATATCCTTCCAGTTGATACAAGGTCAACGTGGTATATCCCCTGTCACGCAACCAGGTCATCTGGTTATTGAATGCACGTACCGACGTTGTGGTCGACGTATGGCGAAAACGGGTATTCTCTTCATCGCGTAAAATATGATGGTAGGTCAATACAGGAATACCATTATCCTGCTGCGCATCCAGCGCGCTGATATAGGCCAGACGTTCGCCAATACGAATTTGATACCAGGTTTGATTCAGGCGATCTTTCAATTTACTGATAATGGGATAACGCAAGTTATCGGCCAGCACGCCAAATGGCGCACTGCCTGCATCGGGCGCGTTATATACCGGCGTATCTTTCCAGGTAATAAGATTTTGGTTGCTCAGTGGTTTATTCAGATCACCCAGACCATCTTCAACTTTTTGCCGCCCTTGTACAGGTTCAAGATGACCTTTATCAATATACCCCGTAGCAAAACCAAAATTGAATTCATAATAATCGGCAGCGGTTGGGATGACCGAAATAATCTGCCCGGCACGAATGTTACCGACGGTTACCGTGTTGTCGCCAATTTTTCCCCAGATAGTCGCATCCTGAGTGGTTTGCATATAACGCGTGGGAAGTGCTGCGCTGACAGCAGATGAAACCAGCAGCACCAGGAAAATTATCTTTTTAATCATGAGGAAACTACCAGGCGAGAAACAACGCAGTTAGTGTAGCAAAATCAGAATGCGATTTAATACTCGAACCAATTGTGCTTGAGGACAAAAGGGGGATTCTTTTGTTGCTGATGCCAGAGGCTACTGACTTCAGGTGCTCCTGATGCCACGATATGCTCTCGAAATGCCGCACTGGACATTGTCTCCCGACAGGGGAGCATCTGCTCAATTAACGGTAACGTCACCCCAGAAATGACTTCACAACGAGAATGCTTGTGGCTTAATAACGACGCAACGCGATAAGGTGCAGCGCCTGCTATATCGGTTAAAAAAATCACCCCATCGCCAGAATCAGTTTCATGCAGAGCATCGCACATCATGCGGCTAAGCATATTTGAACTTAACCCGCGCCAGAAATTCACTGCCCGGCACTGGATAAGTGCACCATGTTTTTTTTCCAGCGCATCCAGTATCTCTTGCGCCCTATCGTCGTGACAGGTAATAACCCAACCTAACATCGCTTTCCTCCTTAGCCGAAAATCAGTCTACCCTGACCAGTATTGATAAAGGGTGATAGCCGTCAAAACTCCCCTCCCCCGTATCCGGAGGAGAGGAGAGCGACTTAGCTACGCAAGCCGCGCCCACGCTGGATCAGCGACCAGCAGATCAGATAAAACGCAATAATAAAAACAACCAGTACGCCAAAAGTCGTGACCAGCGGCACATCATTAATGCCGAGGAAGCCGTAGCGGAAACCACTGATCATATAAACGATCGGGTTCAGATGCGACAGTCCCTGCCAGAACGGCGGCAGCAAAGTCAGGGAGTAAAAGACCCCGCCCAAATACGTGAGTGGCGTTAATACAAAGGTTGGCACCAGGCTGATGTCATCGAACGTTTTGGCAAACACACCGTTCAGCAAACCCGCAAGGGAGAATAGCACCGCCGTGAGCACCAGGGTTAAGGCAACGAATACCCACGAATGCACCTGAAACGGCACAAAGAACAGCGAAATCGCCGTCACCAGAATGCCAACAAACAACCCACGCGCAACACCACCGCCGACATATCCGGCGATAATCACGTGCGTTGGAACCGGAGCGACCAGCAACTCTTCAATATTACGCTGGAACTTGGCACCAAAAAATGATGAAGCAACGTTGGCGTAGGCATTGGTGATCACCGACATCATGATCAGCCCCGGCACGATGAACTGCATATAGCTGAAGCCATGCATATCACCAATGCGCGAACCAATCAGGTTGCCGAAGATAATAAAGTAAAGGGTCATGGTGATGACCGGCGGCACCAGCGTCTGCACCCAGATACGCATAAAGCGATGAATTTCTTTCGCCCAGATGCTTTTTAACGCCACCCAGTAAAGATGCATCATGCGCGATCTCCTTGTTTTTCATTAACCAGTGAAACAAACAGCTCTTCCAGACGGTTGGCTTTGTTACGCATACTTAATACCTGAATGCCCTGCTCGCTTAACTGCGTAAACACACTGTTGATCCCCTGCTCGCGCAGCACTTCAACTTCAAGCGTGGCGGTATCTACCAGTCGATACTGATAACCATCGAGCTTCGGCAACGGGCTTTTCGGTGCGAGATCGAGAATAAAGGTTTCCGATTTCAGCTTCGCCAGCAGCGCCTTCATCGAGGTATTTTCCACCAGCTCACCGTGTTGAATAATGCCGATATTGCGGCACAGCATTTCTGCTTCTTCCAGGTAGTGTGTGGTGAGAATGATGGTGGTGCCTTTGTCGTTTAAATCCTTCAAAAAGCCCCACATTGAGCGGCGAAGTTCAATATCCACGCCTGCGGTCGGTTCGTCGAGAATCAGTAGTTTAGGTTCATGCATTAACGCACGGGCAATCATTAAACGGCGCTTCATCCCGCCAGATAACATACGCGCACGTTCGTTGCGTTTTCCCCATAGATCGAGTTGTTTAAGATATTTTTCGCTGCGGATGTACGCTTCTTTGCGCTCCACGCCGTAGTACCCTGCCTGATTCACCACAATTTGCTGCACGGTTTCAAACGGGTTGAAGTTAAATTCCTGCGGCACCAGCCCCAACTGGCGTTTGGCATTAACGACATCTTTTTCAAGATCGTAACCAAATACGCTGACGCGCCCGGAGGTCTTATTTACCAGCGAGCTGATAATACCGATAGTGGTCGATTTCCCGGCCCCATTCGGCCCGAGAAGCGCATAAAAATCACCCGCTTCGACCTGCAAATCTATTCCACGAAGCGCCTGAACGCCGCCTGGATAGGTTTTTTTAAGCTGTTGAAGTTCCAGTGCAATGGTCATAAATTTTTACTTACCTTACGTTCTTACACTTTATCTGTGGTTTAAATCGTCCCGGAGTTGCCCTATATTAGCCAAACGTAATTATTTGGTTACAGGTCGTTAACCTCCATGAAAGACATAGATACACTCATCAGCAATAATGCACTATGGTCAAAAATGCTGGTGGAAGAGGATCCCGGGTTTTTTGAGAAACTGGCACAAGCGCAAAAACCGCGCTTTCTATGGATTGGATGTTCCGACAGTCGCGTTCCTGCTGAACGTTTAACAGGTCTTGAGCCGGGCGAACTCTTTGTTCACCGTAATGTTGCTAACCTGGTCATTCACACCGATCTAAACTGCCTCTCCGTGGTTCAGTATGCAGTGGATGTTCTCGAAGTTGAACATATTATTATCTGTGGCCACTATGGTTGCGGCGGCGTGCAAGCTGCTGTTGAAAACCCGGAACTGGGGCTTATCAACAACTGGCTGCTGCACATCCGCGATATCTGGTTCAAACATAGCTCATTGCTCGGCGAAATGCCGCCAGAGCGTCGTCTGGATACCCTGTGCGAACTGAACGTAATGGAACAGGTATATAACCTGGGTCACTCCACCATTATGCAATCAGCGTGGAAACGCGGGCAGAAAGTCACCATTCACGGCTGGGCTTACGGCATTCACGACGGCTTATTGCGTGACCTGGATGTCACAGCCACTAACCGCGAAACCCTGGAGCAACGTTACCGTCACGGGATTTCCAACCTCAAGCTGAAGCACATCAATCACAAATAAATTCGCCATGCCGGATGCAACACATCCGGCAAATCCGCACTTACTCGTCCAGCAGAATCACTTTGCCGATATACGGCAGATGGCGGTAACGCTGTGCGTAATCAATACCGTAACCCACCACAAACTCATCCGGGATCGAGAAACCGATAAATTCTACCGGCACGTTCACTTCACGGCGGGACGGTTTATCCAGCAGCGTACAAATCGCCAGCGACTTCGGTTCGCGCAGGCTTAAGATTTCACGCACTTTCGACAGTGTATTACCCGAGTCGATGATATCTTCAACAATCAGCACGTCCTTGCCACGGATATCTTCATCCAGATCTTTGAGGATTTTCACATCACGGGTGGTGGACATGCCGCTACCGTAGCTGGAGGCGGTCATAAAGTCGACTTCATGAGATACCTGAACTTCACGGCACAGGTCCGCCATAAACATAAATGAGCCACGCAGCAGGCCTACCAGCACCATATCGCTGCCGCTGTCTTTGTAACGCTCAGTAATCTGACGACCCAGTTCGGCGATACGCGCTTTAATCTCCGCTTCGGGGATCATTACTTCTACATAATGTTTCATCAATAACCCATTACATTGATTTTATTGAATTTAATCTCGTTTTAACCCTCTGCAAATATCGATATTGATACACCGATTGATACACAAAACAATATCGCAGGCAGAAAAACACCAGAACACATGAAAACACTTTAAGGCGGCAGATTGTACCTTATGTATCACCTCACACCAACTTGCGCCCGCTCTGCTCACTGTTATGATTCAGCCAAGTCGCAACGTCGACAACCAATTAACAGGAATAAACAGAGATGAGCAATAAAACTATTTTCACAGGCA
>NZ_AEJZ01000080.1:0-64367 GCF_000208525.1 Escherichia sp. TW14182 | reverse complement strand
GGATAAGGCGTTCACGCCGCATCCGACATGTATTGCCCGATGCCGCAAAGGCAAAAAAAACCGATGGCGTTGAATGTTTTTTCAGCGCCATTTTTATTGATGCGCGGGAAGGAAATCCCTACGCAAACGTTTTCTTTTTCTGTTAGAATGCGCCCCGAACAGGATGACAGGGCGTAAAATCGTGGGACACATATGGTCTGGATTGATTACGCCATAATCGCGGTGATTGCTTTTTCCTCTCTGGTTAGCCTGATCCGTGGCTTTGTTCGTGAAGCGTTATCGCTGGTGACATGGGGTTGTGCTTTCTTTGTCGCCAGTCATTACTACACTTACCTGTCAGTCTGGTTTACGGGCTTTGAAGACGAACTGGTTCGAAATGGGATTGCCATCGCGGTACTGTTTATTGCCACACTTATCGTTGGTGCTATCGTGAACTTCGTGATAGGCCAGCTAGTGGAGAAAACAGGGTTGTCAGGCACCGATCGGGTGCTGGGCGTCTGTTTCGGTGCGTTGCGTGGTGTGCTGATTGTTGCTGCCATTCTTTTCTTTCTTGACTCCTTTACCGGAGTGTCGAAAAGCGAAGACTGGAGCAAATCACAGCTGATTCCACAGTTCAGTTTTATCATCAGATGGTTTTTTGATTATCTGCAAAGCTCGTCAAGTTTCTTGCCCAGAGCGTAAGTGCTCTGAGATGTGGCTTAACGAGGAAAAAGACGTATGTGCGGTATTGTCGGTATCGCCGGTGTTATGCCGGTTAACCAATCGATTTATGATGCCTTAACGGTGCTTCAGCATCGCGGTCAGGATGCCGCCGGCATCATCACCATTGATGCCAATAACTGCTTCCGTTTGCGTAAAGCGAACGGGCTGGTGAGCGATGTATTTGAAGCTCGCCATATGCAGCGTTTACAGGGCAATATGGGCATTGGTCATGTGCGTTACCCTACGGCTGGCAGCTCCAGCGCCTCTGAAGCACAGCCGTTTTACGTTAACTCCCCGTATGGCATCACGCTTGCCCATAATGGCAATCTGACTAATGCTCACGAGTTGCGTAAAAAGCTGTTTGAAGAAAAACGCCGCCACATCAACACCACTTCCGACTCGGAAATTCTGCTCAATATCTTCGCCAGCGAACTGGACAACTTTCGCCATTATCCGCTGGAAGCCGACAACATTTTTGCTGCCATTGCCGCCACAAACCGCCTGATCCGTGGCGCGTATGCCTGTGTGGCGATGATTATCGGTCACGGTATGGTTGCTTTCCGCGATCCTAACGGCATTCGTCCGCTGGTGTTAGGAAAACGCGATATTGATGAGAATCGCACAGAATATATGGTCGCTTCTGAAAGCGTTGCGCTCGACACCCTGGGCTTTGAGTTCCTGCGTGATGTCGCACCGGGTGAAGCGATTTACATCACTGAAGATGGTCAGTTGTTTACCCGCCAGTGTGCCGATAATCCAGTCAGCAATCCATGCCTGTTTGAGTATGTTTACTTTGCCCGCCCGGACTCGTTCATCGACAAAATTTCCGTTTACAGCGCGCGTGTGAATATGGGAACGAAGCTTGGCGAAAAAATTGCCCGTGAATGGGAAGATCTGGATATCGACGTGGTTATTCCGATCCCGGAAACTTCCTGCGATATCGCACTGGAAATTGCCCGTATTCTGGGTAAACCGTACCGTCAGGGGTTTGTCAAAAATCGTTACGTTGGTCGCACCTTTATCATGCCGGGTCAGCAACTGCGTCGTAAGTCCGTGCGTCGTAAACTGAACGCTAACCGCGCCGAGTTCCGCGATAAAAACGTCCTGCTGGTCGATGACTCTATCGTCCGTGGCACCACCTCTGAACAAATTATCGAGATGGCGCGTGAAGCCGGAGCGAAGAAAGTTTACCTCGCCTCTGCGGCACCTGAAATTCGCTTCCCGAACGTTTATGGTATTGATATGCCGAGCGCCACGGAGCTTATCGCCCACGGTCGTGAAGTAGATGAAATTCGCCAGATCATCGGTGCTGACGGTCTGATTTTCCAGGATCTGAACGATCTGATCGAAGCCGTTCGCGCTGAAAACCCGGATATCCAGCAGTTTGAATGCTCGGTGTTCAACGGCGTCTACGTCACCAAAGATGTTGATCAGGGCTACCTCGATTTCCTCGATACTTTACGTAATGACGACGCCAAAGCAGTGCAACGTCAGAACGAAGTTGAAAACCTGGAAATGCATAACGAAGGATAATGCCTTCACTCAGGGTGCCAGTCTGGCACCCTGACTTGCAACTCTCGCCGAAATCCTGCAAAGTCTGCCTGCAAGTCTGACAGGGCAACTCTTTATGAAACGACTCATTGTGGGCATCAGCGGTGCCAGCGGCGCGATTTATGGCGTGCGCTTATTACAGGTTCTGCGCGATGTCGCAGATATCGAAACGCATCTGGTGATGAGCCAGGCAGCGCGCCAGACCTTATCCCTCGAAACGGATTTTTCCCTGCGCGAAGTGCAGGCATTAGCCGATGTCACGCACGATGCGCGCGATATTGCCGCCAGCATCTCTTCCGGTTCTTTCCAGACACTGGGGATGGTGATTTTACCCTGTTCAATCAAAACACTGTCCGGTATTGTCCATAGCTATACTGATGGCTTACTGACCCGTGCGGCAGATGTGGTGCTGAAAGAGCGTCGTCCGTTGGTGCTCTGCGTGCGTGAAACTCCGTTGCACTTAGGCCACCTGCGTTTAATGACTCAGGCGGCAGAAATCGGTGCGGTGATTATGCCTCCCGTTCCGGCGTTTTATCATCGCCCGCAATCCCTTGATGATGTGATAAATCAGACGGTTAACCGTGTTCTTGACCAGTTTGCGATAACCCTTCCTGAAGATCTCTTTGCCCGCTGGCAGGGCGCATAATTCCGCTGTTGCCCTGTTTCAGGGCAATTTTGCAACCGCGATCAAATCCTCGACATTTTGTTCCTGCCATTCAATCGAAACGCTGCGATTCAACCGCCATACCTGCTATCTTCAACTTTAGGACAATAATGCAACGTCTTATTAACATATTTAACGTTGAATGTTAATGTTGCCGTCAAGATGGCATAAGACCTGCATGAAAGAGCCTGCAAACACACAACACAATACACAACATAAAAAAGCCATTTCACTTGAGGGTTATGTATGAAGAAGTCGATTCTCGCTCTGTCTTTGTTAGTCGGTATTTCCGCAGCGGCCTCCAGCTATGCGGCGCTACCGGAGACGGTACGTATCGGAACGGATACCACCTATGCACCGTTCTCATCGAAAGATGCCAAAGGTGACTTTGTTGGCTTTGATATCGATCTCGGTAACGAGATGTGCAAACGGATGCAGGTGAAATGTACCTGGGTTGCCAGTGACTTTGATGCGCTGATCCCCTCACTGAAAGCGAAAAAAATCGACGCCATTATTTCGTCGCTCTCCATTACTGATAAACGTCAGCAGGAGATTGCCTTCTCTGACAAGTTGTACGCCGCAGATTCTCGTTTGATTGCCGCCAAAGGTTCGCCGATCCAGCCGACGCTGGATTCACTGAAAGGTAAACATGTTGGCGTGCTGCAAGGCTCCACCCAGGAAGCGTATGCCAATGATAACTGGCGTAGTAAAGGCGTCGATGTGGTGGCCTATGCTAACCAGGATTTGGTCTATTCCGATCTGGATGCAGGCCGTCTGGATGCCGCTTTGCAGGATGAAGTCGCGGCCAGCGAAGGATTCCTCAAGCAACCTGCCGGTAAAGAGTTCGCCTTTGCTGGCTCATCAGTGAAAGACAAAAAATACTTCGGTGATGGTACAGGCGTAGGGCTACGTAAAGATGATGCCGAACTGAAAGCCGCTTTTGATAAGGCGCTTGGCGAACTGCGTCAGGACGGCACTTACGACAAGATGGCGAAAAAGTATTTCGACTTTAATGTCTACGGTGACTGATACGTCGCTGGGAAGCTGTACCTGATGGAATGATCATCATGGTGCACGCCAGGTTTGTTGCACTATCGTGGTGCATTGAAATGCATACTTAAGCATTTTTAATGAAAAATAATACGTCTAACGGGGCGGGATATTTTGCCTTGATGGTCAATTTTATGGCACGATAAGTGTAACAAACCTGTAAATATTCCCTATAAAAAGACTGTCAGTTGAGGACATTATGAAAAAACTGGTGCTATCGCTCTCTCTGGTTCTGGCCTTCTCCAGCGCAACTGCGGCATTTGCTGCGATTCCGCAAAACATCCGCATCGGCACCGATCCGACCTATGCGCCGTTTGAATCAAAAAATTCACAAGGCGAACTGGTTGGCTTTGACATCGATTTGGCGAAGGAGCTATGTAAACGCATCAATACGCAATGTACGTTTGTTGAGAATCCGCTGGATGCGTTAATCCCGTCCTTAAAAGCGAAGAAGATTGACGCCATCATGTCATCGCTTTCCATTACGGAAAAACGTCAGCAAGAAATTGCCTTCACCGACAAACTGTACGCTGCCGATTCTCGTCTGGTGGTGGCGAAAAATTCCGACATTCAGCCGACAGTCGAGTTGCTGAAAGGCAAGCGGGTAGGCGTATTGCAGGGCACCACCCAGGAGACATTTGGTAATGAACACTGGGCGCCCAAAGGCATTGAAATCGTCTCTTATCAGGGACAGGACAACATTTATTCTGACCTGACTGCCGGACGTATTGATGCCGCGTTCCAGGATGAGGTCGCCGCCAGCGAAGGTTTTCTCAAACAACCCGTCGGTAAAGATTACAAATTCGGTGGCCCGTCTGTTAAAGATGAAAAACTGTTTGGCGTAGGCACCGGCATGGGTCTGCGTAAAGAAGATAACGAACTGCGCGAGGCACTGAACAAAGCCTTTGCCGAAATGCGCGCTGACGGTACTTACGAGAAACTGGCGAAAAAGTACTTCGATTTTGATGTTTATGGTGGTTAATCACCATCGGTGAAGGAAAGCCCGCTCCCTTCGGGTAACCGGAGGGAGACAAGAGGCGGTAATTCACCACACATAACAGGACAGGCAGCATGTTGTATGGGTTTTCAGGTGTTATTTTACAGGGTGCGCTCGTCACGCTGGAGCTGGCTATCAGCTCTGTAGTGCTCGCTGTAATCATCGGTTTAATTGGCGCTGGCGGTAAGCTCTCGCAAAATCGGCTTTCGGGGCTGATTTTCGAAGGATACACCACGCTGATTCGTGGCGTGCCGGACTTGGTGTTGATGCTGCTGATTTTCTACGGTTTGCAGATTGCGTTAAACACGGTGACGGAGGCGATGGGCGTCGGGCAGATTGATATCGACCCGATGGTCGCCGGCATTATCACTCTCGGTTTTATCTACGGTGCTTATTTTACCGAAACGTTCCGTGGCGCGTTTATGGCAGTGCCGAAAGGACATATAGAGGCGGCGACGGCGTTCGGTTTTACTCGTGGGCAAGTGTTTCGGCGGATCATGTTTCCGGCGATGATGCGTTACGCCCTGCCGGGGATTGGCAACAACTGGCAGGTAATCCTCAAATCTACAGCCCTGGTTTCGTTACTCGGCCTGGAAGATGTGGTCAAAGCCACGCAGTTGGCAGGAAAAAGTACCTGGGAACCGTTCTATTTCGCCATCGTCTGTGGCGTGATTTATCTGGTTTTCACCACCGTTTCCAATGGTGTGCTGCTGTTCCTTGAGCGCCGCTATTCCGTGGGTGTGAAGAGGGCTGACCTGTGATCGAAATCTTACATGAATACTGGAAACCACTGCTGTGGACCGATGGTTATCGTTTTACCGGCGTGGCGATCACCCTGTGGCTGCTGATTTTGTCGGTAGTGATAGGCGGAATTCTGGCGCTGTTTCTGGCGATTGGTCGCGTCTCAAGTAATAAATATATCCAGTTTCCAATCTGGCTATTTACGTATATTTTTCGCGGTACGCCGCTGTATGTTCAGCTGCTGGTGTTCTATTCTGGCATGTACACGCTGGAGATTGTTAAGGGCACCGAGTTCCTTAATGCCTTTTTCCGCAGTGGCCTGAACTGTACCGTGCTGGCGCTGACGCTCAACACCTGTGCTTACACCACTGAGATTTTTGCCGGGGCGATCCGTTCGGTGCCGCACGGGGAAATCGAAGCCGCCAGAGCCTACGGTTTCTCAAGCTTTAAAATGTATCGCTGCATTATTTTGCCATCGGCGCTGCGTATTGCGTTACCGGCCTACAGCAACGAAGTGATCCTGATGTTGCATTCTACTGCGCTGGCTTTTACCGCCACAGTGCCGGATCTGCTGAAAATTGCCCGCGATATCAACGCCGCCACGTATCAACCATTTACCGCCTTCGGCATTGCCGCTGTGCTCTATTTAATTATCTCTTATGTCCTGATAAGCCTGTTCCGTAA
This sequence comes from Escherichia sp. TW14182, assembly GCF_000208525.1. NCBI lineage: Bacteria > Pseudomonadati > Pseudomonadota > Gammaproteobacteria > Enterobacterales > Enterobacteriaceae > Escherichia > Escherichia sp. TW14182. The sequence goes on along the minus strand of NZ_AEJZ01000080.1, from coordinate 57,978 downwards.
AGCGGAAAAACGCTGGTTGCAGCATGTGAAACCTTCTTCAACGCACTGAGAATACGATGTCCGAGAATAAATTAAACGTTATCGATTTGCACAAACGCTACGGTGAACACGAAGTGCTGAAAGGGGTCTCTCTGCAAGCGAACGCCGGAGATGTGATAAGCATCATCGGATCGTCGGGATCGGGGAAAAGTACCTTTCTGCGTTGCATTAACTTCCTCGAAAAACCGAGCGAAGGATCGATCGTGGTTAACGGCCAGACCATCAATCTGGTGCGTGATAAAGACGGCCAACTCAAAGTCGCCGATAAAAATCAGCTGCGCTTACTGCGCACACGCCTGACGATGGTGTTCCAGCACTTCAATCTCTGGAGCCACATGACGGTACTGGAAAACGTCATGGAAGCGCCGATTCAGGTGCTGGGTCTGAGTAAGCACGAAGCACGCGAGCGGGCGGTGAAGTATCTGGCGAAAGTCGGCATAGACGAACGTGCGCAGGGGAAATACCCGGTGCATCTTTCCGGCGGTCAGCAACAGCGTGTTTCCATCGCAAGGGCGCTGGCAATGGAACCGGAGGTTCTGCTGTTTGATGAACCTACCTCGGCGCTCGATCCTGAACTGGTAGGCGAAGTGTTGCGTATTATGCAGCAGCTCGCAGAAGAGGGAAAAACGATGGTTGTAGTGACCCACGAAATGGGCTTTGCCCGCCACGTCTCCACGCATGTAATTTTTCTTCATCAAGGGAAAATTGAAGAAGAGGGGGCGCCAGAACAGTTATTCGGCAACCCGCAAAGTCCGCGTCTGCAACAGTTCCTTAAAGGTTCGCTGAAATAATTACCTCTCCGGTGGCTAATGCTGCCGGAGTATTTTCAGGGGGAATTTGCGAGTCAGCTTCCGCTGAAATGTAAAAGTTGCAGTCCGCTAAAAATACTTCTGAATTCGCTGTCCAAAGATAAAAACTGCCTGCTGCATTAGCTATTAAGGATGGGTATTGTCACGTCATCTTAAATTTGAGGGGTGACGGAACGCCATGACAATATCGACAACTTCCACGCCGCATGATGCGGTATTTAAATCTTTTTTACGCCATCCAGACACCGCGCGGGATTTTATTGATATTCATCTTCCCGCACCGCTGCGCAAACTGTGTGATTTAACGACGCTCAAACTGGAACCCAACAGTTTTATTGATGAAGACCTGCGGCAATATTATTCCGACCTCTTGTGGTCTGTGAAAACGCAGGAGGGCGCGGGCTATATTTATGTAGTGATAGAGCACCAAAGTAAGCCAGAAGAATTAATGGCTTTTCGCATGATGCGCTATTCCATCGCGGCAATGCAAAACCATCTTGATGCGGGCTATAAAGAGCTTCCGTTGGTGATCCCGATGCTGTTTTATCATGGTTGCAGGAGTCCTTACCCTTATTCTCTCTGCTGGCTTGATGAATTTGCGGAGCCAGCTATAGCCCGCAAAATTTATTCATCGGCTTTTCCGCTGGTGGATATTACCGTAGTGCCGGATGACGAGATTATGCAACATCGCAAAATGGCGTTGTTGGAATTAATTCAGAAACATATCCGTCAGCGCGATCTGTTGGGATTAGTCGATCAAATTGTTTCGCTGCTAGTTACAGGGAACACTAATGACAGACAGCTAAAAGCTCTGTTTAATTACGTATTACAAACAGGGGATGCCCAGCGTTTCCGAGCATTTATTGGTGAGATAGCGGAACGTGCACCACAAGAAAAGGAGAAACTGATGACCATTGCTGACAGATTACGTGAAGAAGGGCGGAATGATGGATTAATTCTGGGCAAACGTGAAGAAGCCCTGCGTATTGCTCTGGAGATGTTGGAGAGAGGTTTAGACAGAGAGTTAGTTCTGATGCTGACCCGACTTTCGCCAGACGATCTTATCGCGCAAAGCCACTAATCCTGTAACGCCGGGAGTTAACTGGCGGATGTTTGCAGTAAACCACATCAGCGAACGACATCCGCCAGCGCCTCTTCTAAATCGTACCAGCGAAACGCAAAACCCGCTTCTTCCAGCCGTTTTGGCAACGCACGTTGTCCGCCCAAGACCAGAACCGATGATTCCCCCATCAGCAAGCGAATAGCTGTGGCAGGGACGCGCAAAATCGCTGGGCGATGCAGCGCATGACCAAGCGCATGGGCAAATTGTTCATTGTGTACCGGATATGGCGAGACCATATTAAATGGCCCGCGCAGATCGTTATCCAGCAGCCAGAGAATACCGTTGACCATATCATCAATATGAATCCAGGCCAGATACTGCCGACCGGAACCAATCGGCCCGCCCAGGCCAAGACGAAACGGCGGCAGCATTTTACCGAGAATACCGCCATCCGGTGCCAGCACTACGCCGGTACGCAGCAGGCACACTCGCGTTTTGTCACTTTGCGCCCGACAGGCAATTTCCTCCCAACGGGCGCAGAGTTTATGGGTAAATTCGTTATGTGGCGGTTCTTCTTCGGTGACCACGACTTCACCTAAGTCACCATAATATCCCGTCGCCGAGCCGGAAATGAGCACTGACGGCGGCGTGTCGCTGGCGTTAATCAAATCCACCAGTTTTTGCGTTATATTCCAGCGGCTTTGGCAGAGGCGATCTTTTTGCTCGCGAGTCCAGCGTTTATCGGCTATTGGTTCACCGGCCAGATTGATCACCGCATCAACGCCGTTGAGGTTGCTTTGATCGGCAAGCTCTTGCCATAGTGTCACCTGGGAGCCGAGAACTGAGCTGGCTTTCTGCGGGTTACGTGTTACAACCGTGACCTGATGGCCCAGTTCCAACAAACGTGGGATTAAATGACGACCAATTAATCCCGTTCCTCCAGTGATCACTATGTTCATGCAGCCTCCCGATATGGCGGTTAACGCTGCCAGCGTAAGGTCATGGATACCGAATCCGCGTAGCGCAGCGCGTGCAGTTTATCGATCTCCACTTCAGCATACGTCACCCAGTGATGTTCACGTGCGATATCGAGCACATCCTGAGTTAATTTTTCCAGCAAAGAGAAACGGTTATTCTCTACATGCTGAATAATGTTTTTCGTTACGGTGCGATAATTCAGCGCATCGTTGATATCTTCACTGGTTCGCGCTTTATCGGCGGGGTAGTGGATCGTCACATTGATAACAATATCCTGACGGTTGTTAATCTCTTCGTCCTTAATGCCAATAAACGTTCGTAAACGAAGGTTCTTTATCCGAATAATCGCGGCAGGTTGTGCCATTGCAGGTTCTCCGTTGTTTTATTTAGGATTAAATAATACACGAGAACCAGGTTCTGTTAACTATTCGAAATCTCATCATTTACTTGTGCTTTTAGTAGCGCCTGCCCGGTAGCAGGACGTGAGCGGATTCGTTCATACCAGTTTTTTACTGCCGGATACATTGCGAGTTCAATTCGCTGGCGAGTCCAGGCATTAACCCACGGCCAACAGGCAATATCTGCAATGCTGTAGTTTTCACCGCCCAGCCAGGGCGAGTTTTCCAGGCGCTTATTCAATACATGATACAGACGCTGAGTTTCAACCTGATAACGCTCAATTGCATAGGGAATAGTCTGTGGCGCTGCATGATTAAAATGGTGATTTTGCCCGAGCATCGGCCCCAGGCCTCCAACCTGCCAGAATAACCACTGTAATGTAGTGGCGCGCTCACGCGGTTGATGACCTAAAAATAGCCCTGTTTTTTCCGCCAGATACAACAAAATCGCACCTGATTCAAAGAGGCTTAATGGTTCTCCGCCGTCAGTCGGGGCATGATCAACAATCGCCGGAATTTTATTGTTGGGCGAAATGCGCAAAAACTCCGGGCGAAACTGACCACCTTTACCGAGGTCAACTTTGATTAAGCGATAATCCAGTCCCGCCTCTTCGAGAAACAACGTAATTTTGTGACCATTCGGCGTTGGGGCGAAATAGAGATCGATCATTGCAGCTCCGGTTATCTAATAATCTGAACACATCAAGTATAGAAAGCGCAGCGACTTGTGTAAGTTTTCATCAAGTCACCGTGACAAAAAGGCTCTATAGTTTGATAGCAAGCCCATTTATCGCTGAGGACATAATGAGTAAACCTGCTATCACGCTGTGGTCAGATGCCCATTTTTTCTCCCCTTATGTGTTATCCGCCTGGGTGGCGTTGCAGGAGAAAGGCCTGCCTTTTCATATAAAAACCATCAACCTCGACAGCGGTGAACATTTGCGGCCGACGTGGCAAGGTTACGGACAGACACGGCGCGTGCCGTTGTTACAAATTGATGATTTTGAGTTGAGTGAATCCTCTGCCATTGCAGAATATCTGGAGGAGCGTTTTGCGCCGCCGACCTGGGAGCGCATTTATCCGCTTGATTTGCAAAAGCGGGCGCGAGCACGGCAGATTCAGGCCTGGCTACGCAGCGATCTGATGCCCATCCGCGAAGAACGTCCGACGGATGTTGTCTTTGCTGGTGCGAAAAAAGCGCCACTAACGGCGGAGGGAAAGGCCAGTGTAGAGAAACTGTTCGCGATGGCAGAACATTTACTGGCACATAACCAGCCGAATCTGTTTGGTGAGTGGTGTATTGCGGATACTGATTTGGCGTTAATGATTAACCGCCTGGTATTACAGGGTGATGAGGTGCCGGAACGTCTGGTGGATTATGCAGCATTCCAGTGGCAGAGGGCTTCAGTTCAGCGTTTTATTGCACTTTCGGCGAAGCAATCTGGCTGATAGAGGCGATAGAATCCAGTATCATAGCTTACGTTTTTTCGACGAGGAGTGAGTGATGAAACTGATGTTTGCATCGGACATTCATGGGTCGTTACCGGCGACGGAACGTGTTCTGGATTTGTTTGCCCAGAGCGGAGCTCAGTGGCTGGTGATTCTTGGCGACGTGCTGAATCATGGCCCGAGAAACGCCCTGCCTGAAGGGTATGCGCCAGCCAAAGTAGCCGAACGGCTGAATGAGGTGGCGCATAAAGTTATCGCCGTGCGCGGCAACTGCGATAGCGAAGTGGATCAGATGCTGCTGCACTTCCCGATAACCGCACCGTGGCAACAGGTATTACTGGAAAAACAACGTCTGTTTCTGACGCATGGTCATCTGTTTGGCCCGGATAATCTGCCGACTTTAAACCAGAACGACGTGTTGGTGTACGGTCATACCCATCTACCAGTGGCGGAACAGCGGGGTGAAATCTTCCACTTTAACCCCGGTTCGGTAAGCATCCCGAAAGGCGGTTATCCGGCGAGCTATGGCATGTTGGATGATGACGTACTAAGCGTAATCGCACTCAATGATCAAAGTATCATTGCGCAGATCGCGATTAATCCGTAATTTACCCACAACTCAAAATGCGCCGTAAGAGCGCCAGAAAAAGAAGGTTTCCTGATAATGGAACAGCGTCGTTTGGCAAGTACTGAATGGGTGGATATTGTCAATGAAGAGAACGAAGTCATTGCACAAGCCAGCCGGGAACAAATGCGGGCACAGTGTCTGCGTCATCGTGCAACTTATATTGTCGTGCATGATGGCATGGGCAAAATTCTTGTGCAGCGTCGTACCGAGACAAAAGACTTTTTACCCGGCATGTTAGATGCGACCGCTGGTGGTGTGGTCCAGGCCGATGAGCAACTGCTGGAATCCGCACGTCGCGAAGCGGAAGAAGAGTTGGGCATTGCCGGTGTCCCCTTTGCCGAGCACGGGCAGTTCTATTTCGAAGATAAAAATTGCCGTGTCTGGGGCGCGCTGTTCAGTTGTGTCTCTCACGGTCCATTCGCCCTCCAGGAAGATGAAGTCAGTGAAGTTTGCTGGCTAACGCCGGAAGAAATCACCGCACGTTGCGATGAGTTCACTCCAGACTCGCTGAAAGCACTGGCGTTGTGGATGAAGCGCAATGCCAAAAATGAAGCCGTAGAGACTGAAACGGCAGAATAAAAAAGAGCCGCAATTGCGGCTCTTAACATTTTTAATGGTAGCCCATTAACTGAGCGCCTATCACCACCACGCTGGACATAATAAACAGCAGTCCAAGCAGTGTCGCACCCACTTTCACCCAGTTACGGAAGTCCACCCGGCAAACACCGAGCGTGGCCATTAACGACGCCGAGGTCGGGTAAATGATGTGACTGAAGCCATCGCCGAACTGGAATGCCAGCACGGTAACCTGGCGGTTAACACCGACCAGATCGCCAAGCGGTGCCAGTAATGGCATGGTTAGCGCAGCCTGACCAGAACCGGATGTCACGAAGAAATTAAATACCGCCTGGAAGAGCAACATAAACCAGGCCGCGACCGCGTTATCCAGACCGCTAATGGCATTGGCAATGCTGTTGAGGATAGTATTCAGCACGCTGGCCTCACCAGCTTCACCGTTACCCACCAGCAGCAAAATCCCTTTGGCGAAACCTACCAGCAGGGCAGGGGCGATCATCATTCGCGCGCCTTCGGTAAAGGATGAAGCCATGGTATTTACCGTCATGCCGTTAAGACGGAAGACAACGCCGATGATGCCAATCACCAGCCCCATAGTGAAGAACTGGCTGGCAATTTCTGGAATAAACCATGCATTAACGATCACGCCCCAAATTACCCAGACCATCACGGCGGTCAGGACAATCAATACCAGCCAGTCACCAAAGGTAAACGGACGTTGTTCAACATCAGCCTGCTTTTCACGAAAGAAGCGGTCGGACTCATGCACGCGTGACAGAAGAGGATTCTTTTTCACTCGTGAGGCATAAACCATGGTAAAGATCAGGCCAATCAGAGTCGCGATAACCCACACCACAATGCGCAGGCCGGAGCCGGAAAGCACCGGAACGCCAGCAATCCCCTGGGCGACAACCACGCAGAACGGGTTCATCCACGAGCTGGCAAAACCGATTTGCGTGGCGATATAGGTCACCAGGACGGTAGTAATACTGTCATAACCCAGTCGTACCATTAGCGGGGCAATGATGATGGCAAAGGCGACAGCCTCTTCTCCCATGCCGAACACCGCACCACCGAGCGAAAAGAGAATAAACAGCGCCGGAATAAAGAGAATTTCATTCCCTCGTGTATGGCGGATAAGCGCCAGGATGCCGTTATCAATGGTTCCTGTACGCATCACGATGCCAAATGCACCGCCAATCACCAGCATAAACATGATGATGCCAACGGCTGTCCCGTATTTCGATCCGGAGGTTAACCCTTCAAACGGGAAGTTCATCAGGCCTGGACGTTCATCTCCGGTCGTGAACAGTTGTACGCGATGATACTCAGGTTCGCCGGCCTCGTTGGTCAGAATGCGAAATGAGTGAGGGTCTACGACTTTGCGTGTTTTCGTCTGACCATCAACCTGGTACTGCACTTCCTGACTGTCAAACATCCCCACCGGAACAACCCATGTGGCGAGGCTGGTTAAAATAGCGACAAAAAAGATAATCACCAGCGTATCGGGCATTGCCCATCTTCTGGTTGGTTTGGATTCAGTTATTGCGGACATAGCGCAAATTTTCCCTTGCACAAGACAAAGTGGTAAGTATGCAAAGTGATATGGCGCAATTCATTGATGCAGCGCAGTTAAGCAAGATAATCAGAAAGGAGTAATGCAAATTAAGAGAATAAAAAACCGGAAACAGTGACTATTTCCGGTTCAGATATCCGCAGCGCAAGGCTGCGGATGATGACGAGATTACTGCTGCTGCTGTGCAGACTGAATCGCAGTCAGCGCGATGGTGTAGACGATGTCGTCAACCAGAGCGCCACGGGACAGGTCGTTAACCGGCTTGCGCATACCCTGCAGCATCGGCCCGATGGAGATCAGGTCGGCAGAACGCTGTACCGCTTTGTAGGTGGTGTTACCGGTGTTCAGATCCGGGAAGATGAACACGGTAGCGCGACCTGCAACCGGAGAGTTCGGTGCTTTAGATTTCGCAACGTCAGCCATTACCGCAGCGTCGTACTGCAGCGGACCGTCGATCATCAGGTCAGGACGTTTTTCCTGCGCCAGACGAGTTGCTTCGCGAACTTTTTCTACGTCGCTACCTGCACCAGAAGTACCGGTGGAGTAGGAGAGCATAGCAACACGCGGTTCGATACCGAAGGCTGCGGCGGAATCTGCGGACTGAATCGCAATTTCTGCCAGTTGTTCTGCGGTCGGATCCGGGTTGATCGCACAGTCACCGTAAACGTAAACCTGTTCCGGCAGCAGCATGAAGAACACGGAAGATACCAGAGAGCTGCCCGGTGCAGTTTTGATCAGCTGCAGCGGCGGACGGATGGTGTTTGCGGTGGTGTGGACAGCACCGGAAACCAGACCATCAACTTCATCCTGTTCCAGCATCAGCGTACCGAGAACCACGTTGTCTTCCAGCTGTTCGCGGGCAACGGTTTCGGTCATGCCTTTGTTCTTACGCAGCTCGACCAGACGAGCAACATAGCTTTCGCGAACCACTTCTGGATCAACGATTTCAATGCCTGCGCCCAGTTCTACGCCCTGAGACGCGGCAACGCGGTTGATCTCTGTCGGGTTACCCAGCAGTACGCAAGTTGCGATACCACGTTCAGCACAGATAGCGGCTGCTTTAACGGTACGCGGTTCGTCGCCTTCCGGCAGAACGATACGTTTGCCCGCTTTGCGCGCCAGTTCGGTCAGCTGATAACGGAACGCCGGCGGAGACAGACGACGGCTGCGCTCGGAAGTGGCAGTCAGAGAATCGATCCAGTCAGCGTTGATGTAGTTAGCAACATATTCCTGAACTTTCTCGATACGCTCGTGATCGTCAACCGGAACTTCCAGGTTGAAGCTCTGCAGGCTCAGAGAAGTCTGCCAGGTGTTGGTGTTCACCATAAATACCGGCAGGCCGGTAGCGAAAGCACGTTCGCACAGTTTAGAAATGCGCGCGTCCATTTCGTAGCCGCCAGTCAGCAGCAGGGCACCGATTTCTACGCCGTTCATTGCAGCCAGGCAAGCGGCAACCAGCACGTCAGGACGGTCTGCGGAAGTCACCAGCAGAGAACCAGCACGGAAGTGCTCCAGCATGTGCGGAATGCTGCGTGCGCAGAAAGTGACGGATTTAACGCGGCGAGTGTTGATGTCGCCTTCGTTGATGATGGTCGCATTCAGGTGACGCGCCATATCGATCGCACGGGTTGCGATCAGATCAAAGCTCCACGGCACAGCGCCGAGAACCGGCAGCGGGCTGGATTCTTGCAGCTTCGCCGGATCAACATTGTTGACTTTAGCTTTGGAAGAGTCGTCGAAAATCTCGGACAGATCCGGGCGAGTACGACCCTGTTCATCAACCGGTGCATTCAGTTTGTTAACGATAACGCCGGTGATGTTGGTGTTTTTGGCACCGCCGAAGCTGTTGCGGGTCAGTTCGATACGCTCTTTCAGCTGTTCCGGGGTGTCAGTGCCCTGAGACATGACGAAGACGATTTCCGCGTTCAGCGTTTTAGCGATTTCGTAGTTCAGAGACTGGGCAAATTGGTGCTTACGTGTCGGGACCAGACCTTCAACCAGAACCACTTCAGCGTCTTTGGTGTTAGCGTGGTAGTTCGCGACGATCTCTTCCATCAGCACATCTTTTTTATTGCTGGAAAGCAGACCTTCAACGTAACTCATTTTCAGCGGTTCAGCGGCTGTCGTGGTGGAAGAATTCGCACGCACAATAGTCGTTGTCTGATCGGGCGCATCGCCACCGGTACGCGGCTGAGCGATAGGTTTGAAAACGCTCAGACGAACGCCTTTGCGTTCCATTGCACGGATCACGCCAAGACTGACGCTGGTCAGACCGACGCTGGTTCCGGTAGGGATCAGCATAATAATACGGGACACGGTTTATCCTCTTTCGTTACCGCCGGTTTGGCGGGTTACAAAACAGCACCGCCAGCAGGGCTGGCGGTGTGGAATCAGGCGGTCAGGCGGCAGGCGTCTTGCCCGATAACCAGCTCTTCGTTGGTTGGGATCACAACAGCAGGGCGGGTGCCTTCTTTGTTGATGAAACCAGATTTGCCGAAACGTGCAGCCAGGTTGCGTTCATGATCAACTTCAAAGCCCAGCACGCCCAGTTTGCCCAGAGACAGTTCACGAACCATCGCGGCATTTTCACCGATACCACCGGTGAATACAACAGCGTCCAGACGACCATCCATCAGCGCAGTGTAGGCACCGATGTATTTCGCCAGGCGGTGGCAGTAAACGTCCATTGCGCGCTTCGCGTCTTCTTTCGTCGCGTAGTTGTCTTCAACATAGCGGCAGTCGCTGGTCACTTCGGTCAGACCCAGCAGGCCAGACTCTTTGGTCAGCAGTTTGTTGATTGCGTCAACGCTCATGCCCAGGGTGTCGTGCAGGTGGAAGATGATAGCCGGGTCGATATCGCCAGAGCGAGTACCCATTACCAGACCTTCCAGCGGGGTCAGACCCATAGAGGTGTCAACGCATTTACCGTTGCGGATAGCAGAAACGGAACCACCGTTGCCCAGGTGGCAGGTGATGATGTTCAGCTCTTCTACCGGTTTGTTCAGCATTTTTGCCGCTTCCTGGGTTACATAGAAGTGGCTGGTGCCGTGCGCGCCGTAACGACGGATGCCGTGCTCTTTGTACAGGTTGTACGGCAGGGCGTAGAGGTAAGACTCTTCCGGCATAGTCTGGTGGAACGCAGTGTCAAATACAGCAACGTTTTTGTCTTTCAGCTGCGGGAAAGATTTCAGAGCTTCTTCGATACCGATCAGGTGAGCCGGGTTGTGCAGCGGTGCAAAAGAAGCCGCATCTTTGATACCCTGAATAACAGACTCATCGATCACTACGGAGCTGGTATACTTCTCGCCGCCGTGTACGATACGGTGACCGATAGCGGTCAGCTGCGCAGAAAGTTCTGGTTTTTGTGCCAGAATATTATTAACGATAAAGTTGAGCGCTTCGCTGTGAGCGGCGCCTGCACCTAAAGCCGCTTCTTGTTTATTGCCGTCCATTTTCCATTTGATGCGTGCTTCGGGCAGGTGGAAACATTCGGCTAAACCAGAAAGGTACTCTTCACCATTTACAGCATCGATGATTGCAAATTTCAGTGAAGAACTACCGCAGTTCAGAACCAGTACTAACTTACTCGACATGGAAGTACCTATAATTGATACGTGGCTAAAAAAACGTCAGGGAGCCATAGAGCGTAGCGCATGATGACACCGACATTTATGATTAACATCATGCACTGCAAATTTTTTTTGCATGATGGAATAAATATCTTGAGTCTATGCCATTTTGCGTAATTTTCAGCCAATGGCATAATGTATATGAATTTGACGACTCAATGAATATGTACTACTTAGGCCTTCAGGCTGCTAAAGGATACCTGATAGTGGGTATGGAAGACAAAATGTTTTGAACGTTGTCCCGCTGAGTTGTGAATTTGCACAAATTTTTGAATCTTTATATGTGAAGTTGAGGTGAAGCATGTCAACGCCGGATAATCGTTCTGTTAATTTTTTTAGCTTGTTTCGCCGGGGACAGCATTACTCAAAGACGTGGCCGCTGGAAAAACGCCTTGCCCCGGTCTTTGTTGAAAATCGCGTCATCAAGATAACGCGCTATGCGATTCGTTTTATGCCGCCGATTGCTGTGTTCACTCTCTGCTGGCAAATTGCACTAGGCGGTCAGCTTGGGCCGGCTGTTGCTACTGCACTGTTCGCCCTGAGTTTGCCGATGCAGGGGCTGTGGTGGCTGGGCAAACGTTCTGTTACGCCATTACCGCCGGCGATCCTGAGTTGGTTTTATGAGGTTCGTGGTAAATTGCAGGAGGCCGGGCAAGCATTAGCACCCGTAGAAGGCAAGCCTGACTATCAGGCATTAGCTGACACGCTTAAGCGCGCCTTCAAACAACTGGATAAAACTTTCCTTGATGATTTGTAATTGACCCCTGATTACGCATATAAAAGAAGGCAGACATCGGCCTTCTTTTTTTTCACCGTAGTAAAGTGATACAGGAGTCAACAATGGAAATGACCAACGCGCAACGTCTTATTTTGTCTAACCAGTACAAAATGATGACTATGCTCGATCCGGCAAATGCTGAACGTTACCGTCGCCTGCAAACAATCATTGAGCGTGGTTATGGATTGCAGATGCGCGAACTGGATCGTGAGTTTGGCGAGCTGAAAGAAGAAACTTGCCGCACTATCATCGACATTATGGAGATGTATCACGCACTGCATGTTTCCTGGTCTAATTTGCAGGATCAACAAGCTATCGATGAACGCCGTGTCACCTTCCTCGGCTTCGACGCCGCTACTGAAGCGCGTTATCTCGGTTATGTACGCTTTATGGTTAATGTTGAAGGGCGTTACACCCATTTTGATGCCGGGACTCACGGCTTTAATGCTCAGACGCCAATGTGGGAGAAATATCAACGCATGTTGAACGTCTGGCATTCTTGCCCGCGTCAGTATCATCTGAGCACTAACGAAATTAATCAAATCATTAATGCCTGAGGAGGCTAGCGTGCGGTGCAAAGGTTTTCTGTTTGATCTTGATGGTACGCTGGTGGACTCCCTGCCTGCGGTAGAGCGGGCGTGGAGCAACTGGGCGAGACGCCATGGATTAACGCCGGAAGAAGTGCTGGCTTTTATTCACGGTAAACAGGCAATAACGTCTCTGCGCCATTTTATGGTGGGGAAATCGGAGGCGGAAATTGCTGCAGAGTTTACGCGTCTGGAGCAAATCGAGGCTACGGAAACCGAAGGGATCTCCGCACTACCTGGGGCGATAGCTTTGCTCAATCATTTGAATAAAGCGGGTATTCCATGGGCAATTGTCACTTCTGGTTCTATGCCAGTTGCACGAGCCCGCCACAAAATAGCCGGACTTCCCGCACCGGAAGTATTTGTTACTGCGGAGCGGGTGAAACGTGGAAAACCAGAGCCTGATGCATATCTGTTAGGCGCGCAACTGCTGGGGCTTGCACCACACGAATGCGTGGTGGTGGAAGATGCTCCCGCAGGTGTGCTTTCAGGCCTGGCGGCGGGATGTCATGTTATTGCGGTTAATGCCCCGGCAGACACTCCACGTCTGAATGAGGTAGATTTGGTTCTCCATAGTCTGGAGCAAATTACTGTGACCAAACAGCCAAATGGCGATGTTATTATTTCGTGAAACACCTAATCATGATTTAGCCCCGTCTCGTCGGGGCTTTTTTGTGGCAGAATCAAGCCATCCCCCTCAATTAACAAGGATAAGTTGTGAACGGTGAATTGATCTGGGTTCTCTCATTACTGGCCGTTGCCATAGTCCTGTTCGCTACAGGCAGAGTGCGTATGGATGCGGTCGCTTTGTTTGTTATTGTCGCGTTTGCATTAAGCGGAACGCTGACGGTTCCCGAAGTTTTTTCCGGCTTTTCCGATCCCAACGTTGTGCTGATCGCCGCCCTGTTTATTATTGGTGATGGTTTAGTCCGTACCGGCGTTGCAACCGCGATGGGGACATGGCTGGTTAAAGTAGCAGGCAACAGTGAAATCAAAATGCTGGTTTTACTGATGTTAACTGTTGCGGGTCTTGGCGCATTTATGAGTTCAACTGGCGTCGTCGCTATCTTTATTCCCGTGGTGTTAAGCGTTGCCATGCGTATGCAAACGTCGCCGTCGCGCCTGATGATGCCGCTGAGTTTTGCCGGGTTGATTAGCGGCATGATGACGCTGGTGGCGACGCCGCCTAACCTGGTGGTGAACAGTGAACTGCTACGCGAAGGTTATCACGGGTTTAGTTTCTTTAGCGTAACGCCTATCGGCCTGGTCGTATTGGTACTCGGCATCTTATACATGCTGGTGATGCGTTTTATGCTGAAAGGGGATTCCCAGACCCCGCAGCGCGAAGGCTGGACGCGTCGCACCTTCCGCGATCTTATTCGTGAATACCGTCTTACCGGACGTGCGCGCCGTCTGGCTATTCGCCCCGGTTCGCCGATGATTGGGCAACGACTGGACGACCTTAAATTGCGTGAACGCTATGGCGCAAATGTCATTGGTGTTGAACGCTGGCGTCGTTTTCGTCGTGTTATTGTGAATGTGAACGGGGTTTCTGAATTTCGTGCGCGTGACGTTTTGCTTATCGATATGTCAGCGGCTGATGTCGATCTCCGGCAATTTTGCAGTGAGCAATTGCTGGAGCCGATGGTTTTGCGCGGTGAGTATTTTTCCGATCAGGCTCTTGATGTCGGCATGGCGGAGATTTCATTAATTCCTGAGTCAGAGCTTATTGGTAAATCGGTGCGCGAAATTGGCTTTCGTACTCGCTACGGGCTGAATGTCGTGGGGCTGAAACGCAATGGCGTGGCGCTGGAAGGTTCGCTGGCGGATGAGCCTCTGCTGCTGGGCGATATCATTCTGGTGGTCGGTAACTGGAAACTGATCGGTATGCTGGCAAAACAGGGGCGCGATTTTGTGGCGCTGAATTTACCGGAAGAAGTGAGTGAGGCATCGCCCGCACACAGCCAGGCACCCCATGCCATTTTTTGTCTGGTGTTGATGGTGGCCTTAATGCTAACCGATGAAATTCCTAACCCTGTTGCCGCTATCATTGCCTGCCTGCTAATGGGGAAATTCCGCTGTATCGATGCCGAAAGCGCCTATAAATCCATTCACTGGCCGAGCATTATTTTGATCGTTGGGATGATGCCGTTTGCTGTAGCATTACAGAAAACCGGAGGTGTTGCGCTGGCGGTAAAAGGACTGATGGACATCGGCGGCGGTTACGGACCGCATATGATGCTGGTCTGTTTGTTTGTCTTGTCGGCGGTTATTGGGTTATTTATCTCTAATACCGCGACGGCGGTGTTGATGGCTCCGATTGCGCTGGCTGCCGCAAAAACAATGGGCGTATCACCTTATCCGTTCGCAATGGTCGTGGCGATGGCTGCATCCGCCGCTTTTATGACGCCAGTTTCTTCGCCCGTTAACACACTGGTTTTAGGTCCGGGGAATTACAGCTTCAGTGACTTTGTGAAGCTGGGTGTACCGTTCACCATTATCGTGATGGCGGTTTGTGTGGTGATGATCCCGATGCTGTTTCCATTTTGACGAGAGCCTGATGTCGCATCCGTCGCTTATTGCCTGATGCGACGCTGGCGCGTCTTATCAGGCTGTGTCGGCTGGTATCTGGCTGCTTACAGCGGTGAATCCTGGCTAATCTCATCGAGCGAAAGATGGAAGCTGGGAACAAATACTTCCATGAAGTAGTCCATCTCCTGGCTGCGGCGCGCTTCAAGCGTCGCTTCCAGCCGCGTTTTTGCCAGCAAAAATTCATTATTTCCGGCTGCGAGTTCTTCAAGGCATTTCAGATACGCACACAGCGCATCCGCCTGTTTAACCAGTGACTTTTCTTCATCGCTATACGCATTCTCATCGATTAAAGGCGCAAATATATCCCGCAACTCCTCAGGAACCATATCGACAAGTTTTTGCTGAGCGATTTTCTCAATGGCTTTATATTCTTGGGCGATTTGCGAGTTGAAGTATTTCACCGGAGTAGGAAGATCGCCAGTGAGCACTTCAGAGGCATCGTGGTACATCGCCAGCAGTGCGATGCGTTCTGCATTCACCTGTCCGCCAAATTTGCGATTCTTGATGGCTGCCAGCGCATGGGCGACCATCGCTACCTGCAAACTGTGTTCGGACACATTTTCCGTCCGCACGTTGCGCATTAGCGGCCAGCGGTTAATGAGTTTCAGGCGGGAGAGGTGGGCAAAAAAATGGCTCTGTTTCATAGTGACCTTACGAGTGATGACATCCTGAGGTCATTGTGGAGGGATAACACTGCCGGATGCAATCTCCGGCAGTGAATTTAAGATTACAACTGATGATAACCGGAAAGGAAACGAGCGAACTTGCTCAAGGACAGTTCGATATCATCAACACGCGGCAGCGTGACAATGCGGAAGTGATCCGGCCACGGCCAGTTAAATGCAGTTCCTTGTACCAGCAGAACTTTTTCCTGTAACAGGAAATCCAGTACCATCTTCTGATCGTCGTGAATATTAAAGCGTTTGGCGTCGATTTTCGGGAACATGTACAGTGCGCCGCGCGGCTTCACACAGGAAACACCTGGAATGTCGTTAATCAATTCCCAGGCGCGATTACGCTGCTCGTAAAGACGTCCACCCGGCATGATAAACTCGCTGATACTCTGATAGCCGCCGAGTGCGGTTTGTATTGCGTGTTGCGCGGGAACGTTGGCGCACAGTCGCATTGAGGCCAGCATTTCCAGACCTTCGATGTAGCCTTTGGCGTGTTTTTTCGGCCCGTTCAGCACCATCCAGCCCTGACGGAAGCCAGCGACGCGATACGTTTTCGACAGCCCGTTAAAGGTAATGGTCAGCAGGTCAGGAGCTAACGGCGCAATCGAGTGATGCTCTGCGTCGTCATAGAGGATTTTGTCGTAAATTTCATCGGCGAAGATAATGAGATTATGTTGACGCGCAATCTCCACAATCTCCATCAAAAGCTCTTTGGAATATACTGCGCCGGTTGGGTTGTTCGGGTTGATAATAACAATGCCGCGCGTGCGTGGCGTAATTTTGGCGCGAATGTCATCGAGATCCGGGAACCAGTCAGAGGATTCATCGCAAAGATAGTGCACTGCTTTACCGCCGGAGAGCGAAACTGCCGCTGTCCATAGAGGGTAATCAGGCGCAGGAACCAACATTTCGTCCCCACTGTTCAGCAATGCCTGCATTGCCTGAACGATAAGCTCTGATACACCATTGCCAATGTAAATATCTTCCACGGTAACATCACGCATACCACGAGCCTGGTAGTGCTGCATGATGGCTTTACGCGCGGAATAAAGGCCTTTGGAATCGCAATAGCCCTGAGCTGTCGGGAGGTTGCGTATCACGTCAACCAGGATCTCATCGGGTGCGTCAAAACCGAACGGCGCTGGATTGCCGATGTTCAGTTTCAGTACTTTGTTACCTTCTTCTTCCAGGCGTTTTGCTTCTTTCAGCACCGGACCACGGATGTCGTAACAGACATTCTCTAATTTGCTGGATTTTTCAATGGGGGACATGAATCTTGACCTTTTTGCTGTTATCGCCACTCCCTGCCGTGGAAGTCAGCTTAGAACAATGTACTCTCCCAGGGCGGCGTTTTGAAGTTCTGCAGAACAAGATTTTGCTAGCAGAGAAAGAGGAATTGTGCTGTTAATAACTTAATTATCGCAAAATAATAAGATGCATATACTTAATAAGCGATGTTTTGTAGTGATTTGTTCTGAATATTAATTCGCTGTATGGTTTTTTTGTCTGGCAGATAAATGCGTAAAATTTCTTCGGCTTAAGAAATCACGAACATAAAGTGTTGATGATATTTTCGTTATAAGTGAAAAATTAACGAGTAGTGATTGCCGATGTGTCGTATAGGTGATTACGGGGGTAATTATTGTTAAGAGGAATTAATGAATGCGGGTGATGCTAATTAATTATTATTTAATATTCAAAAAGGTTTTGTTGTGCATATTAATAATAGAAGATTACTTTGCCTAACATAACATAACTTTGCATCAGATAATTCGCAATGACCCTTATAAATAAAAGGGTTTTAGGGTAAAATGCTTGCTTTAATGACGGAACACCTGCTTTTGATGCGGTCTCATCCTTGCTGTTTGTACGCGTATACGTATTAGCCGCGCTGCTGCGAGGGAGAGGAGCAGGGAGCAACATTTACATTTACACAAACTCGCGCATGTCATAAATAGAAAAGAGTGAGTAACTTAATAGATATGCGATCCCTGAAGATATATTCTGTGATCTACTTCAGGCATTATAACGGAACAATGTGAGCCACATTTTTAGTGCAACTCATATGCATTTTTACTTTCATCCGGGTTCCGGATGAAACTGCCAGGGAGGCACATTACAAATGGAATTGCTTGTTTGTGTGTGCACAGCATTAACCAGCTCAGTATGAGCCGCCAGTAAGTGATAATATATGATAAGTGCAAATCGTCCGATAATTAACCTCGACCTCGATCTGCTGAGAACATTTGTTGCTGTTGCCGATCTGAACACTTTTGCTGCTGCAGCTGCCGCTGTGTGTCGTACTCAGTCCGCTGTTAGCCAGCAAATGCAACGTCTGGAACAACTCGTTGGGAAAGAACTGTTCGCTCGGCATGGTCGCAACAAACTGTTAACTGAACATGGCATTCAGCTTCTTGGTTACGCCAGGAAAATCCTGCGTTTTAATGATGAGGCTTGCTCATCATTGATGTTCAGTAATCTTCAGGGCGTGTTAACTATCGGTGCTTCAGATGAATCTGCTGATACGATCTTACCTTTCCTGCTTAATCGCGTAAGTTCGGTTTATCCGAAACTTGCGCTGGATGTCCGCGTTAAGCGCAATGCCTATATGGCAGAAATGCTGAAGTCCCAGGAAGTGGATTTAATGGTTACCACTCATCGTCCTGATACCTTTAAGGCGTTGAACCTGCGTACTTCTCCTACGCACTGGTATTGCGCTGCGGAATATGTGTTGCAAAAAGGCGAGCCGATCCCACTTGTGCTCCTGGATGATCCTAGTCCGTTCCGTGACATGGTTCTGGCAACGCTCAATAAAGCGGATATTCCATGGCGCCTGGCGTATGTTGCCTCCACATTACCGGCGGTTCGTGCTGCAGTAAAAGCGGGTCTTGGCGTGACGGCAAGACCGGTTGAGATGATGAGTCCGGATCTGCGCGTTTTGAGCGCGGTAGACGGTTTACCTCCACTACCAGATACCGAATATTTGCTGTGCTATGATCCATCCAGCAATAATGAGTTGGCGCAGGTGATATACCAGGCGATGGAGAGTTATCACAACCCATGGCAATACAGCCCGCTGACTACCCAGGAGGGGGACGATTCCCTGTTGATAGAAGGGGATTACGAATAATCGTCCGGCAATAACAATTTCTGATGACAAGTTTGTAAAAATAAGCCACTGGTGACGAATAAAACGTCAGTGGCTTTTTTTACAATAAATCCTTAAGAATTTTCCTCACGACGAACAAAATCGTTCATTTTTCAATCATCAGCCATTCTCCTCACTGACGAACAAAAAATCGCCTGAAAAAAATCTCCTGCTACAATGATGTTAAAAAATGCGTAAAATTTTTGCTGTATTTTTGTTATGGATTAACAAAAGCGTGTCACAGATCAAGAAAATACTCTCTTTTGGGGGGAGGAATCGACACAAATTCCTGTCAAAATAGACCCGTATTTTTTCCATTGCTTCACAACGGACACGATTCAACAACATCTAATTTTCCTGGAGTTGTCAACAATCTGGGGCTAAAGGGCATTAAATGCAAAAGTTGTTGATATCATGTAAATTAATGTGAAGAAACCTTTGTTAAAGTTGACAAAAGGTTATAGAAAGGAGTAAAAGACCACATCAATTAGCTGTTAAAATAGTTTCTACAGTGATTGTAAGGTTTTTTTTATTCCTCCCCATGAATCGATGTGGCGTCCATCTGCCGTGAAGAGCAGTGAATCTGGCGCTACTTTTGATGAGTAAGCAATGAGTATGTCAACATCCACTGAAGTCATCGCTCATCACTGGGCATTCGCTATCTTTCTTATCGTTGCCATTGGCCTGTGTTGCCTGATGCTGGTAGGCGGTTGGTTTTTAGGCGGTCGCGCACGCGCGAGGTCGAAAAACGTGCCGTTTGAATCAGGTATCGACTCGGTCGGCTCCGCCCGCTTACGCCTGTCTGCCAAGTTTTATCTGGTGGCCATGTTCTTCGTTATCTTCGACGTTGAGGCGCTGTATCTGTTCGCATGGTCAACCTCCATTCGCGAGAGCGGCTGGATTGGCTTTGTAGAAGCGGCAATTTTTATTTTTGTGTTACTGGCTGGTCTGGTTTATCTGGTGCGTATTGGCGCGCTGGACTGGACGCCCGCGCGTTCTCGCCGCGAGCGTATGAACCCGGAAACGAACAGTATCGCTAATCGTCAACGCTAACCGCGAGGCATTAAGATGGATTATACGCTCACCCGCATAGATCCCAACGGTGAGAACGACCGTTACCCCCTGCAAAAGCAGGAGATCGTAACCGACCCTCTGGAGCAAGAAGTTAACAAAAACGTGTTTATGGGCAAGCTCAATGACATGGTTAACTGGGGTCGTAAAAACTCAATTTGGCCGTATAACTTCGGTCTTTCCTGCTGTTACGTTGAGATGGTGACCTCGTTTACTGCGGTGCATGACGTGGCGCGTTTTGGCGCAGAAGTATTACGTGCTTCGCCGCGTCAGGCTGACCTGATGGTGGTGGCAGGAACCTGCTTTACCAAGATGGCACCGGTTATTCAGCGTCTGTATGACCAGATGCTGGAGCCGAAATGGGTTATCTCTATGGGAGCCTGTGCCAACTCCGGTGGTATGTACGACATTTATTCCGTTGTACAGGGCGTTGATAAATTCATTCCGGTTGATGTGTATATCCCGGGGTGTCCGCCGCGTCCGGAAGCGTATATGCAGGCACTGATGTTGTTGCAGGAATCTATTGGTAAAGAACGTCGCCCGCTCTCCTGGGTCGTTGGCGATCAGGGCGTTTATCGCGCCAATATGCAATCAGAGCGCGAACGCAAGCGCGGTGAACGCATTGCCGTTACCAACCTGCGCACCCCTGACGAGATTTAATTTGCGCCTGTCGGCAAAGGCATTTTTCTTCGCTTATTCCTAAATCTATTGCGCGAAGCCACGCCGACAGTCACCACGGACCATATGCAATGGTGAACAATATGACCGACTTAACCGCGCAAGAACCCGCCTGGCAGACCCGCGATCATCTTGATGATCCGGTGATAGGCGAACTGCGCAACCGTTTTGGGCCGGATGCCTTTACTGTTCAGGCGACTCGCACCGGGGTTCCCGTTGTGTGGATCAAGCGTGAACAATTACTGGAAGTTGGCGATTTCTTAAAGAAACTGCCGAAACCTTACGTCATGCTGTTTGATTTACACGGCATGGACGAACGTCTACGCACCCACCGCGAAGGGCTACCTGCTGCGGATTTTTCTGTTTTCTACCATCTGATTTCCATCGATCGTAACCGCGACATCATGCTGAAGGTGGCGCTGGCTGAAAACGACCTGCACGTACCGACCTTTACCAAATTGTTCCCGAACGCCAACTGGTATGAGCGTGAAACCTGGGATCTGTTTGGCATTACTTTCGATGGTCACCCGAACCTGCGCCGCATCATGATGCCGCAAACCTGGAAAGGTCACCCGCTGCGTAAAGATTACCCGGCGCGCGCTACCGAATTCTCGCCGTTTGAGCTGACCAAAGCCAAACAGGATCTGGAGATGGAAGCCCTGACCTTCAAACCGGAAGAGTGGGGGATGAAGCGCGGCACCGAAAACGAAGACTTCATGTTCCTCAACCTCGGCCCGAACCACCCGTCGGCGCACGGGGCTTTCCGTATCGTTTTGCAACTCGACGGCGAAGAGATTGTCGACTGCGTACCAGACATCGGCTACCACCACCGTGGCGCTGAGAAAATGGGCGAACGCCAGTCCTGGCACAGCTATATTCCTTACACCGACCGTATCGAATATCTCGGCGGCTGCGTTAACGAAATGCCTTACGTACTGGCGGTAGAGAAACTGGCCGGAATTACCGTGCCGGATCGCGTTAACGTGATCCGCGTAATGCTCTCCGAACTGTTCCGTATCAACAGCCACCTGCTGTACATTTCCACCTTTATTCAGGACGTCGGCGCGATGACGCCCGTGTTCTTCGCCTTTACCGATCGGCAGAAAATCTACGATCTGGTAGAAGCGATAACCGGTTTCCGTATGCACCCGGCGTGGTTCCGCATTGGCGGCGTAGCGCACGACCTGCCGCGTGGCTGGGATCGTCTGCTGCGTGAATTCCTCGACTGGATGCCGAAACGTCTGGCGTCTTACGAGAAAGCGGCGCTGCAAAACACCATTCTGAAAGGCCGTTCCCAGGGCGTTGCCGCCTACGGCGCGAAAGAGGCGCTGGAGTGGGGCACCACCGGTGCTGGCCTGCGCGCCACCGGGATCGACTTCGACGTGCGTAAGGCGCGTCCTTATTCTGGCTATGAAAACTTCGACTTTGAAATCCCGGTTGGCGGTGGCGTTTCTGACTGCTACACCCGCGTGATGTTGAAAGTGGAAGAGCTGCGTCAGAGTCTGCGCATTCTTGAGCAGTGCCTCAACAACATGCCGGAAGGCCCGTTCAAAGCGGATCACCCGCTGACTACGCCGCCGCCGAAAGAGCGCACGCTGCAACATATCGAAACCCTGATCACCCACTTCCTGCAAGTATCGTGGGGGCCGGTGATGCCTGCCAATGAATCCTTCCAGATGATTGAGGCGACTAAAGGGATCAACAGTTACTACTTGACCAGCGACGGCAGCACCATGAGTTATCGCACCCGTATCCGCACGCCGAGTTATGCGCATTTGCAGCAAATTCCGGCGGCGATCCGTGGCAGCCTTGTGTCTGACCTGATTGTTTATCTGGGCAGTATCGATTTTGTTATGTCAGATGTGGACCGCTAATTATGCACGAGAATCAACAACCACAAACTGAGGCTTTTGAGCTGAGTGCGGCAGAGCGTGAAGCGATTGAGCACGAGATGCACCACTACGAAGACCCGCGTGCGGCGTCCATTGAAGCCCTGAAGATCGTTCAGAAACAGCGTGGCTGGGTGCCGGACGGTGCGATCCACGCGATCGCTGACGTTCTGGGTATTCCGGCGAGCGATGTCGAAGGCGTGGCAACATTCTACAGCCAGATCTTCCGCCAGCCGGTTGGTCGCCATGTGATCCGTTATTGCGACAGCGTGGTCTGTCACATCAACGGTTACCAGGGCATTCAGGCGGCGCTGGAGAAAAAACTGAACATCAAACCAGGGCAAACGACGTTTGACGGCCGCTTTACGCTGCTGCCAACCTGCTGCCTGGGGAACTGTGATAAAGGGCCAAACATGATGATCGATGAGGATACTCACGCGCATCTGACCCCGGAAGCGATCCCTGAACTGCTGGAGCGGTATAAATGAAAAACATTATCCGTACTCCCGAAACGCATCCGCTGACCTGGCGTCTGCGTGATGATAAACAGCCAGTGTGGCTGGATGAATACCGCAGCAAAAACGGTTACGAAGGGGCGCGTAAGGCGCTGACCGGACTTTCTCCGGACGAAATCGTTACTCAGGTAAAAGACTCCGGCCTGAAAGGGCGCGGCGGTGCAGGCTTTTCTACTGGCCTGAAGTGGAGCCTGATGCCGAAAGACGAATCCATGAACATCCGTTACCTGCTGTGTAACGCCGATGAAATGGAGCCGGGCACCTATAAAGACCGCCTGCTGATGGAGCAACTGCCGCACCTGCTGGTGGAAGGTATGCTCATCTCCGCGTTTGCGCTGAAAGCTTACCGTGGCTACATCTTCCTGCGTGGCGAATATATTGAAGCAGCAGTGAATCTGCGCCGTGCCATTGCTGAAGCGACCGAAGCAGGTCTGCTTGGCAAAAACATTATGGGAACAGGTTTTGATTTTGAACTGTTTGTCCATACCGGGGCAGGGCGCTACATCTGCGGTGAAGAAACAGCGTTAATCAACTCCCTGGAAGGGCGTCGCGCTAACCCGCGTTCAAAACCGCCATTCCCGGCAACCTCCGGCGCATGGGGTAAACCGACCTGTGTCAACAACGTCGAAACCCTGTGTAACGTTCCGGCAATCCTTGCTAACGGCGTGGAGTGGTATCAGAACATCTCGAAAAGTAAAGATGCTGGCACCAAGCTGATGGGCTTCTCCGGTCGGGTGAAAAATCCGGGTCTGTGGGAACTGCCGTTCGGCACTACCGCACGCGAGATCCTCGAAGATTACGCCGGTGGTATGCGTGACGGCCTGAAATTCAAAGCCTGGCAGCCAGGCGGCGCGGGCACCGACTTCCTGACCGAAGCGCACCTTGACCTGCCGATGGAATTCGAAAGCATCGGTAAAGCGGGCAGCCGTCTGGGTACGGCGCTGGCGATGGCGGTTGACCATGAGATCAACATGGTGTCGCTGGTGCGTAACCTGGAAGAGTTTTTCGCCCGTGAATCCTGCGGCTGGTGTACACCGTGCCGTGACGGTCTACCGTGGAGCGTGAAAATTCTGCGTGCGCTGGAGCGGGGCGAAGGTCAGCCGGGAGATATCGAAACACTTGAGCAACTGTGTCGATTCTTAGGCCCGGGTAAAACCTTCTGTGCCCACGCACCTGGTGCGGTGGAGCCGTTACAGAGCGCCATCAAATATTTCCGCGAAGAATTTGAAGCGGGAATCAAACAGCCGTTCAGCAATACCCATTTGATTAATGGGATTCAGCCGAACCTGCTGAAAGAGCGCTGGTAAGGACCTTTTACCCCTCACCCTAACCCTCTCCCCGGAGGGGAGAGGGGATGATCCTGAGCCGCTTTTCTCCCTCGCCCCTTAGGGGAGAGGGCCGGGGTGAGGGGAATGATTTCGATTAACGCTCAGTCTCTGACTGAGAAAACTGGAAGCATGCTAATGGCTACAATTCATGTAGACGGCAAAGAATACGAGGTCAACGGAGCGGACAATCTGCTGGAAGCTTGTCTGTCTCTGGGTCTTGATATTCCTTACTTTTGCTGGCATCCGGCGCTGGGAAGCGTCGGTGCTTGCCGCCAGTGTGCGGTGAAGCAGTACCAAAACGCGGAAGACACGCGTGGTCGCCTGGTGATGTCCTGTATGACACCGGCTTCCGATGGCACCTTTATTTCCATTGACGACGAAGAAGCGAAACAGTTCCGTGAAAGTGTGGTCGAGTGGTTAATGACTAACCACCCGCACGACTGTCCGGTATGTGAAGAGGGCGGTAACTGCCATCTTCAGGATATGACCGTGATGACCGGACACAGCTTCCGTCGCTACCGTTTCACCAAACGTACCCACCGCAATCAGGATCTGGGGCCGTTCATCTCCCACGAAATGAACCGCTGCATCGCCTGTTACCGCTGTGTGCGTTACTACAAAGATTACGCTGACGGTACGGATCTGGGCGTTTATGGCGCACACGACAACGTCTACTTCGGTCGCCCTGAAGACGGCACCCTGGAAAGCGAATTTTCCGGTAACCTGGTCGAAATTTGCCCGACTGGCGTATTTACCGACAAAACGCACTCCGAGCGTTACAACCGTAAATGGGATATGCAGTTTGCGCCGAGCATCTGCCAGCAATGTTCCATCGGCTGTAACATCAGCCCCGGCGAACGTTACGGCGAACTGCGTCGTATCGAAAACCGTTACAACGGTACGGTAAACCACTACTTCCTCTGCGACCGTGGTCGTTTCGGTTACGGCTACGTCAACCTGAAAGATCGTCCGCGTCAGCCAGTACAGCGTCGTGGCGATGATTTCATCACCCTTAACGCCGAACAGGCAATGCAGGGCGCAGCAGATATTCTGCGTCAGTCGAAGAAAGTGATCGGCATCGGTTCTCCGCGAGCCAGCGTAGAAAGCAACTTTGCGCTGCGTGAGCTGGTGGGCGAAGAAAACTTCTATACCGGTATTGCTCACGGTGAGCAGGAACGTCTGCAACTGGCGCTGAAAGTGCTGCGTGAAGGCGGCATTTATACGCCGGCGCTGCGCGAAATCGAATCTTATGATGCGGTACTGGTACTGGGCGAAGACGTTACTCAGACTGGGGCACGCGTCGCGCTGGCGGTGCGTCAGGCGGTGAAAGGTAAAGCGCGCGAAATGGCGGCAGCACAGAAAGTGGCTGACTGGCAGATTGCGGCAATCCTCAACATCGGCCAACGTGCGAAGCATCCGCTGTTTGTTACCAACGTTGATGACACCCGTCTGGATGATATCGCGGCGTGGACTTACCGTGCACCGGTTGAAGATCAGGCGCGTTTAGGATTTGCCATCGCCCATGCGCTGGATAACTCCGCGCCAGCGGTTGACGGTATCGAGCCTGAGCTGCAAAGCAAAATCGACGTCATCGTGCAGGCGCTGGCTGGCGCGAAGAAACCGTTGATTATCTCCGGGACGAACGCCGGTAGCACAGAAGTGATTCAGGCGGCGGCTAACGTGGCGAAAGCCCTGAAAGGTCGCGGCGCTGACGTAGGTATCACCATGATTGCCCGTTCCGTCAACAGCATGGGGCTGGGCATTATGGGTGGCGGTTCGCTGGAAGAAGCGTTAACCGAACTGGAAACCGGACGCGCCGACGCGGTGGTGGTGCTGGAAAACGATCTGCATCGTCACGCTTCCGCAACCCGCGTAAATGCTGCGCTGGCTAAAGCGCCACTGGTGATGGTGGTTGACCATCAACGCACAGCGATCATGGAAAACGCCCATCTGGTGCTTTCCGCCGCCAGCTTTGCTGAAAGCGACGGTACGGTTATCAACAACGAAGGTCGCGCTCAACGTTTCTTCCAGGTTTACGACCCGTCCTATTACGACAGCAAAACGGTCATGCTGGAAAGCTGGCGCTGGCTGCACTCGCTGCACAGCACCCTGCTGAGCCGTGAAGTGGACTGGACGCAGCTCGACCATGTGATTGACGCCGTTGTGGCGAAAATCCCGGAACTGGCGGGTATCAAAGATGCCGCGCCGGATGCGACATTCCGCATTCGTGGTCAGAAACTGGCCCGTGAACCGCACCGTTACAGCGGTCGTACCGCCATGCGCGCCAATATCAGCGTTCATGAGCCGCGTCAGCCGCAGGATATTGACACCATGTTCACCTTCTCGATGGAAGGTAACAACCAGCCGACCGCGCACCGTTCGCAAGTGCCGTTTGCCTGGGCACCGGGCTGGAACTCCCCGCAGGCGTGGAACAAATTCCAGGACGAAGTGGGCGGCAAACTGCGCTTTGGCGATCCGGGTGTGCGTCTGTTTGAAACCAGCGAAAA
The DNA here is from genome assembly GCF_000208525.1 of Escherichia sp. TW14182. Taxonomy (NCBI): domain Bacteria; kingdom Pseudomonadati; phylum Pseudomonadota; class Gammaproteobacteria; order Enterobacterales; family Enterobacteriaceae; genus Escherichia; species Escherichia sp. TW14182. Next base: position 31,066 of record NZ_AEJZ01000080.1, on the reverse strand, counting down.
CAGTCTGGATTACTTCACCAGCGTACCGGCTCGCTTCCAGCCGCAGGAAGGGAAATGGCGTATCGCGCCGTACTACCACCTGTTTGGCAGCGATGAACTGTCACAGCGTGCTCCGGTCTTCCAGAGCCGTATGCCGCAGCCGTACATCAAACTTAACCCGGCAGATGCCGCGAAGTTGGGTGTGAACGCGGGTACACGCGTCTCCTTTAGTTACGATGGCAACACGGTCACGTTGCCGGTTGAAATCGCCGAAGGGCTGACGGCAGGGCAGGTAGGCTTGCCGATGGGGATGTCCGGCATTGCTCCAGTGCTGGCTGGCGCGCATCTTGAGGATCTCAAGGAGGCACAACAATGAGTTGGTTATCACCGGAACTGATTGAGATCCTGCTGACCATCCTCAAAGCGGTGGTGATCCTGCTGGTGGTTGTCACCTGCGGGGCATTCATGAGCTTTGGCGAACGTCGCCTGCTGGGTCTGTTCCAGAACCGTTACGGACCTAACCGTGTTGGCTGGGGCGGTTCGCTCCAGCTGGTCGCGGACATGATCAAAATGTTCTTTAAAGAAGACTGGATCCCGAAATTCTCGGATCGCGTCATCTTTACTCTGGCGCCAATGATTGCCTTTACCTCGCTGCTGCTGGCCTTTGCGATTGTGCCAGTCAGTCCGGGTTGGGTGGTTGCCGACCTGAACATCGGGATTTTGTTCTTCCTGATGATGGCTGGTCTGGCGGTTTACGCGGTGCTGTTTGCGGGCTGGTCAAGTAACAACAAATACTCTCTGCTGGGTGCGATGCGTGCTTCTGCACAGACTCTGAGCTACGAAGTGTTCCTTGGGCTTTCCCTGATGGGCGTGGTGGCGCAGGCCGGTTCATTCAACATGACCGACATCGTCAACAGCCAGGCGCATGTGTGGAACGTCATCCCGCAATTCTTTGGTTTTATTACCTTTGCCATCGCGGGCGTGGCGGTGTGTCACCGTCACCCGTTTGACCAGCCGGAAGCCGAGCAGGAACTGGCGGATGGTTACCACATTGAATATTCCGGTATGAAATTCGGTCTGTTCTTCGTGGGTGAATACATCGGGATTGTGACCATCTCTGCACTGATGGTGACGCTGTTCTTCGGTGGCTGGCAAGGCCCGTTGTTACCGCCATTCATCTGGTTCGCGCTGAAAACCGCGTTCTTTATGATGATGTTCATTTTGATTCGTGCGTCGTTACCGCGTCCGCGTTATGACCAGGTAATGTCCTTCGGCTGGAAAATCTGCCTGCCGCTGACGCTGATCAACTTGCTGGTAACGGCGGCTGTCATTCTCTGGCAGGCGCAATAAGGGGCACTAAGACCATGACCTTAAAAGAATTGTTAGTAGGTTTCGGCACCCAGGTTCGTAGTATCTGGATGATCGGCCTGCACGCGTTCGCCAAACGCGAAACGCGAATGTACCCGGAAGAGCCGGTCTATCTGCCGCCCCGTTATCGTGGTCGTATCGTTCTGACCCGCGACCCGGACGGCGAAGAGCGTTGCGTAGCCTGTAACCTCTGCGCGGTAGCCTGCCCGGTCGGCTGTATCTCGCTGCAAAAAGCAGAAACCAAAGACGGTCGCTGGTATCCGGAATTTTTCCGCATCAACTTCTCACGCTGCATTTTCTGTGGCCTGTGCGAAGAAGCCTGTCCGACCACGGCGATTCAGTTAACCCCGGATTTCGAAATGGGGGAATACAAGCGCCAGGATCTGGTTTACGAGAAAGAGGATCTGCTGATCTCCGGTCCGGGCAAATACCCGGAATATAACTTCTACCGGATGGCAGGTATGGCAATCGACGGCAAAGATAAGGGCGAAGCAGAAAACGAAGCCAAGCCTATCGACGTCAAGAGCCTGTTACCGTAAGGAGAGGGGCAATGGAGTTCGCTTTTTATATCTGTGGCCTGATAGCCATACTTGCGACCTTGCGAGTGATCACCCATACCAATCCGGTACACGCACTGCTGTACCTGATTATTTCGCTGCTGGCGATTTCCGGGGTGTTCTTCTCACTGGGCGCTTATTTCGCTGGTGCGCTGGAAATTATCGTCTACGCGGGTGCCATTATGGTGCTGTTCGTGTTCGTGGTGATGATGCTCAACCTGGGCGGTTCAGAAATCGAACAGGAACGCCAGTGGCTGAAACCGCAGGTGTGGATTGGTCCGGCAATTTTGTCGGCCATCATGCTGGTGGTGATTGTTTACGCCATTCTCGGTGTTAACGATCAGGGTATCGACGGTACGCCAATCAGTGCTAAAGCAGTGGGTATTACGCTGTTCGGGCCTTACGTACTGGCGGTGGAACTGGCTTCTATGCTGCTGCTGGCTGGTCTGGTTGTGGCCTTCCACGTCGGTCGTGAAGAGCGTGCGGGTGAAGTGCTGAGCAATCGTAAAGACGACAGCGCGAAAAGAAAAACGGAGGAGCGCGCATGATCCCCTTACAACATGGACTGATCCTCGCGGCAATCTTATTCGTTCTTGGCTTAACCGGTCTGGTTATCCGTCGCAATCTGCTGTTTATGCTGATTGGTCTGGAAATCATGATTAACGCCTCCGCGCTGGCCTTTGTGGTCGCCGGTAGCTACTGGGGCCAGACCGACGGTCAGGTGATGTACATTCTCGCCATCAGCCTCGCGGCGGCAGAAGCGAGTATCGGCCTTGCGCTGCTGCTGCAACTTCACCGTCGTCGCCAGAACCTGAACATCGATTCAGTAAGTGAGATGCGCGGATGAACATGCTTGCCTTAACCATTATTTTGCCATTGATTGGCTTCGTCCTGCTGGCGTTCTCCCGTGGACGCTGGTCTGAAAACGTCTCTGCGATCGTTGGCGTTGGCTCTGTGGGCCTGGCGGCGCTGGTGACCGCTTTTATCGGCGTCGATTTCTTCGCTAACGGCGAGCAGGCTTACAGCCAGCCGCTGTGGACGTGGATGTCGGTAGGCGACTTTAACATTGGTTTCAACCTGGTGCTGGACGGCCTGTCGCTGACCATGCTCTCGGTGGTTACCGGTGTGGGTTTCCTGATCCACATGTACGCCTCCTGGTATATGCGCGGTGAAGAGGGATACTCTCGCTTCTTCGCCTACACCAACCTGTTCATCGCCAGCATGGTGGTTCTGGTTCTCGCCGACAACCTGCTGCTGATGTACCTCGGCTGGGAAGGCGTGGGTCTGTGCTCCTATCTGCTGATCGGTTTCTATTACACCGATCCGAAGAATGGCGCAGCGGCAATGAAAGCGTTCGTCGTGACCCGTGTGGGTGACGTGTTCCTCGCTTTCGCGCTGTTCATTCTTTACAACGAACTGGGCACCCTGAACTTCCGCGAAATGGTGGAACTGGCACCAGCGCACTTTGCTGACGGCAATAACATGCTGATGTGGGCGACGCTGATGCTGCTGGGCGGTGCGGTCGGTAAATCTGCGCAGTTGCCGTTGCAGACATGGCTTGCCGACGCGATGGCTGGCCCGACGCCAGTCTCCGCGCTGATCCACGCCGCAACGATGGTAACAGCCGGTGTCTACCTGATCGCTCGTACCCACGGCCTGTTCCTGATGACCCCGGAAATCCTGCATCTGGTGGGTATTGTCGGGGCGGTTACGCTGCTGCTGGCAGGCTTTGCTGCACTGGTACAAACTGACATCAAACGTGTTCTCGCTTACTCCACCATGAGCCAGATTGGTTACATGTTCCTCGCGCTTGGCGTACAGGCATGGGATGCGGCGATTTTCCACTTGATGACCCACGCGTTCTTTAAAGCGTTGCTGTTCCTGGCATCCGGTTCCGTCATTCTGGCCTGCCATCACGAACAGAACATCTTCAAGATGGGCGGTCTGCGTAAATCTATTCCACTGGTTTATCTCTGCTTCCTGGTGGGCGGCGCGGCACTGTCGGCACTGCCGCTGGTCACTGCGGGCTTCTTCAGTAAGGATGAGATCCTCGCGGGTGCGATGGCGAATGGTCATATCAATCTGATGGTGGCAGGTCTGGTCGGTGCGTTTATGACCTCGCTTTACACCTTCCGTATGATTTTCATCGTCTTCCACGGAAAAGAACAAATTCACGCTCACGCCGTGAAAGGGGTAACTCACAGCCTGCCGCTGATTGTGCTGCTGATCCTTTCCACCTTCGTTGGCGCACTGATTGTACCGCCGCTGCAGGGCGTGCTTCCGCAAACGACGGAACTGGCGCACGGCAGTATGTTGACCCTGGAAATTACCTCTGGCGTGGTTGCGGTCGTCGGCATTCTGCTGGCTGCCTGGCTGTGGCTGGGTAAACGTACTCTGGTGACCTCCATCGCCAACAGTGCGCCGGGTCGCCTGCTGGGAACCTGGTGGTACAACGCCTGGGGCTTTGACTGGCTGTACGACAAAGTGTTCGTCAAGCCGTTCCTGGGTATTGCCTGGTTGCTGAAACGCGATCCGCTGAACTCAATGATGAACATTCCGGCGGTTCTCTCGCGCCTTGCGGGTAAAGGTCTGCTGTTCAGTGAGAACGGCTACCTGCGCTGGTATGTGGCATCCATGAGCATCGGTGCGGTCGTGGTGCTGGCACTGTTGATGGTACTGCGTTGAGTTGTTGGCTGAGTGAATATACCCGGCGTTGCGCCGGGTCTGTGAACTAAGAATAAATTTTAGGTAACTGTTCCTGAAGTACAGGCGTCATCGGCGAAGTCAGACCGGATACCGCCAGCGCACAGCAACCGGAGCGTACTTAAGTACGTGAGGATTGCGAGCACTGCCGGGATTCGGGCTGGCGAGTGAGATAGCCTGAGCAGGAGTAAATATAAGGGACATACTTAGCTATGTTATTACCCTGGTTAATACTAATCCCCTTTATCGGCGGCTTCCTGTGCTGGCAGACCGAACGCTTTGGCGTCAAGGTGCCGCGCTGGATCGCGCTGATCACCATGGGATTGACGCTGGCGCTGTCGCTGCAACTGTGGTTGCAGGGCGGTTATTCACTGACGCAATCCGCCGGAATTCCACAGTGGCAGTCTGAATTCGACATGCCGTGGATCCCGCGTTTTGGAATCTCTATCCATCTCGCCATTGATGGTCTGTCGCTGCTGATGGTCGTGCTGACCGGTTTGCTCGGCGTGCTGGCCGTACTCTGTTCGTGGAACGAGATCGAAAAATATCAGGGCTTCTTCCATCTCAACCTGATGTGGATCCTGGGCGGCGTTATCGGCGTGTTCCTTGCCATCGACATGTTCCTGTTCTTCTTCTTCTGGGAAATGATGCTGGTGCCGATGTACTTCCTGATCGCACTGTGGGGGCATAAAGCCTCTGACGGTAAAACGCGTATCACGGCGGCAACCAAGTTCTTCATTTACACCCAGGCGAGTGGTCTGGTGATGTTGATCGCCATCCTGGCGCTGGTTTTTGTTCACTACAATGCGACTGGCGTCTGGACCTTCAACTATGAAGAGCTGCTGAATACGCCGATGTCCAGTGGTGTGGAATATCTGTTGATGCTGGGCTTCTTCATCGCCTTTGCGGTGAAAATGCCGGTGGTTCCGCTGCATGGCTGGCTACCGGATGCGCACTCCCAGGCACCGACCGCCGGTTCCGTTGACCTCGCGGGGATCTTGCTGAAAACCGCTGCTTACGGTCTGCTGCGTTTCTCCCTGCCGCTGTTCCCGAACGCGTCGGCAGAGTTCGCGCCAATCGCTATGTGGCTGGGTGTTATCGGCATTTTCTACGGTGCGTGGATGGCCTTCGCTCAGACCGATATCAAACGTCTGATCGCCTACACCTCGGTTTCCCACATGGGCTTCGTGCTGATTGCTATCTACACCGGCAGCCAGTTGGCCTACCAGGGCGCGGTAATTCAGATGATTGCGCACGGCTTGTCGGCGGCGGGTCTGTTTATTCTCTGCGGTCAGCTCTATGAACGTATCCATACCCGCGACATGCGCATGATGGGCGGTCTGTGGAGCAAGATGAAATGGCTGCCAGCACTGTCGCTGTTCTTTGCGGTGGCAACGCTTGGGATGCCAGGCACCGGTAACTTCGTCGGCGAATTTATGATTCTGTTCGGCAGCTTCCAGGTTGTGCCGGTGATTACCGTTATCTCTACCTTTGGGCTGGTCTTTGCATCTGTTTATTCGCTGGCGATGTTGCATCGCGCTTACTTCGGTAAAGCGAAAAGCCAGATTGCCAGCCAGGAACTGCCAGGGATGTCGCTGCGTGAGCTGTTTATGATCCTGTTGCTGGTGGTGCTGCTGGTACTGCTGGGCTTCTATCCGCAGCCGATTCTGGATACCTCGCACTCCGCGATTGGCAATATCCAGCAGTGGTTTGTTAATTCCGTTACTACTACAAGGCCGTAAATCGCCATGACAATAACTCCACAAAACCTGATCGCACTGCTACCGTTGCTGATCGTCGGCTTGACGGTGGTGGTTGTGATGCTCTCCATTGCGTGGCGACGCAATCATTTCCTCAACGCTACGCTCTCGGTTATTGGGCTTAACGCGGCGCTGGTTTCGCTCTGGTTTGTCGGCCAGGCTGGCGCTATGGACGTTACGCCGCTGATGCGCGTTGATGGTTTCGCCATGCTTTATACCGGGCTGGTTCTGCTGGCGAGCCTCGCCACCTGTACTTTCGCCTACCCGTGGCTTGAAGGCTATAACGACAACAAGGACGAGTTCTACCTGTTGGTGTTAATTGCCGCGCTGGGCGGGATCTTGCTGGCGAATGCCAACCATCTGGCGTCTCTGTTCCTCGGTATCGAACTGATCTCTTTGCCGCTGTTTGGCCTGGTCGGTTACGCTTTCCGTCAGAAACGTTCGCTGGAAGCCAGTATCAAATACACCATCCTTTCTGCCGCAGCATCTTCTTTCCTGCTGTTCGGTATGGCGCTGGTGTATGCACAGTCTGGTGACCTGTCGTTTGTCGCGCTGGGTAAAAACCTCGGCGACGGTATGCTCAACGAGCCGCTGTTGCTGGCAGGTTTTGGCCTGATGATTGTCGGCCTCGGCTTCAAACTCTCTCTGGTTCCGTTCCACCTGTGGACGCCAGACGTATACCAGGGCGCGCCTGCGCCGGTTTCCACTTTCCTGGCGACGGCGAGTAAAATCGCTATCTTCGGTGTGGTGATGCGTCTGTTCCTTTACGCACCGGTGGGTGACAGCGAAGCGATTCGCGTGGTGCTGGCGATTATCGCCTTTGCCTCTATCATCTTCGGTAACCTGATGGCGCTGAGCCAGACCAACATCAAACGTCTGCTCGGTTACTCGTCTATCTCTCACCTCGGCTATCTGCTGGTGGCGCTGATTGCGCTGCAAACCGGCGAGATGTCGATGGAAGCGGTAGGGGTTTACCTGGCCGGTTATCTGTTCAGCAGCCTCGGCGCATTCGGCGTGGTCAGCCTGATGTCCAGCCCGTATCGTGGCCCGGATGCTGATTCCCTGTTCTCTTACCGTGGTCTGTTCTGGCATCGCCCGATACTCGCGGCAGTGATGACGGTGATGATGCTGTTGCTGGCAGGTATTCCGATGACGCTGGGCTTTATCGGTAAGTTCTATGTGCTGGCTGTCGGTGTCCAGGCACACCTGTGGTGGCTGGTGGGCGCCGTGGTTGTCGGTTCGGCAATCGGCCTCTACTACTACCTGCGCGTGGCGGTGAGCCTGTACCTTCATGGTTCAGAACAGCCAAACCGTGATGCGCCGTCAGACTGGCAGTACACAGCAGGTGGTATCGTGGTGCTGATCTCTGCCCTGCTGGTTCTGGTGCTGGGTGTATGGCCGCAACCGCTGATTAGCATTGTGCGTTTGGCAATGCCGATGATGTGAGTCGTCAGTCAGTAAGCTGAGAAAGCCGCCGACATGTTCGGCGGTTTTTTTATGGTGCCCTGACACCATCACCCAACAATAACCGTCAGCGCATGATTCCCTTGCCGCAGCATACGTCGATACGCACTAATCAGTTTTTCCATATCAAGCATGATCGAAGCAAAGAGTTGCCCCTCTAACTCCTCTGAAAAGGTCACTCCCGGATAAATATCCATTTCATTGAGTCGCTTAATGGAAAACTGTTTACGCAGTTCATTTCGGTCGAGTGCCTCCAGACGGTCAATAGTGGCGGCTAACTCCTGATTCCAGGTCAATCCCAGGAAACCATCGATGCTATCTTCGAGACTATGTTCACCGAGCACCGCACGACTCAGCGGATCATTCTTCGCTGGATCAAAAGCAGAGGTGCCCGTCAGGCCAAAATGTAAAAAGTCCCAGCGTTTATCAATATCCAGTCGCCTTGAGCCTGAAATCGTTTCATGAATATCGTCCATTAAAGATTTCTCATTAGACTCAATCAATTTGTTGGCCTTTTCTGAGTTAATTTCCGCAAAATACGCAATCATTCCCATCTTATTTCTCCCGTCAGATTTCCTTTTGCGCATCTTAAAACAGACGGGGGGAAATAAAACATACAAGCTGCTTTTTCTGGAGCCGCCTCGAGAAAATTTTATTATTTACTGTTGTACAACAAGGTTATAACACCATCCACCACCTGCGCCATTTTCTGATAGTTCAGTCTGTCTGCGGTATCACCGGGCAGGTGATATTGTTTATTACGATAAAAAGCGGTGTCTGTAATCATGACGGCGGGGATATCTTGCTGCCAGTAATTAAGATGGCCAGAGAAATCGATACCGGGAATAAAACCAGGACATGGGCGAGTCTGTTATTTATCACTATTAATGATAAATATCATGCTCAAATATATTGTTGGCTTGATAGATTTATATAAAAGTAGCCTGAGTCATTGGCTGATGAAACAGGGCGATTTTGCCCTGTTATCAATTAATTAAAAATTATACGTGAAACACCGCGAAATCGCTCGCCAGTTCTGTTGCCGGGAAAATTGCCCGGCACTCGCGTAATAAATGCTGACAGCCTTTATCATCATAGCGTGAGCTGACGTGAGTAATGATCAATTTGCCGACACCCGCCTCACGAGCCAGAGTCGCCGCCTGACGGCTTGAACTGTGCCCACGGCTGTTGGCTTTGGCTTCCATCTCCATATCCAGCGTCGTTTCGTGAACCATTATGTCGACACCTTTAGCAAGATCGATTGCGGCATCGCAAGGGCCGGTATCACCGAAAATGGCGATTGATTTACCCGGTGTAGGCGCGGCTAAGTAATCAGCGCCGTTAATCTGCCGACCGTCTTCCAGCGTGACTGTTTTGCCTTTTTTCAAATCCTGGAACAGCGGACCCGGTTGTACGCCGGCATCTTTTAACGCCTGAGCATTTAGCGCGCCTGGTTTATCATGTTCTTCAATACGATAGCCGTAACACTCCAGTGGATGTTCCATCGGGTAAGCGGTCACTTTGCGCAGTCCATCATCAACTATTTCTCCAGCCGTAATTTCAACAATTTCCAGCGGATAATCCGTCCACGAGCCGCTAATGCGTAACGCTGTCTCAACAAATTCACGGATACCTTTCGGACCATAAATTGTTAATGGTTGCACAATGCCTGACATGGAACGACTGCATAGCAATCCTGGCAAGCCAAAAAGGTGATCGCCATGAAGATGGCTTATAAAAATCCTGTCCAGTTTTCCTGGGTTAAATGCCGTGTGCAACATCTGGTGTTGTGTACCTTCACCACAATCAAATAACCAAAGCCCGGCTTGCGTCGGATGTTTCAGATTAAGCAATATTGCCGTGACATTACGTGTCCGGGTCGGAACACCTGCCGAAGTGCCTAAAAAAATTAATTCCATGAGTTCATCACGCTGCTGAAAATATTCCGGCTAGTATAAAGCAAACAGCACAAAGGAGCCTTCCATGATCGACTGGCAAGATCTGCATCATTCTGATTTATCCGTTTCTCAGCTTTATGCCTTATTACAACTGCGTTGTGCGGTATTTGTAGTGGAACAAAACTGTCCTTACCAGGATATCGATGGCGACGATCTGGTGGGAGAAAATCGCCACATTCTCGGTTGGCATAACGGGACACTGGTGGCGTATGCGAGGATTCTGAAAAGTGACGACGAACTGCAACCCGTTGTGATTGGTCGGGTGATTGTCAGCGAAGCCTTACGCGGCGAAAAAATTGGTCAGCAATTGATGAGTAAGGCGCTGGAATCGTGTACTCGCCACTGGCCGGAGAAGCCGATTTATCTGGGGGCGCAGGCGCATTTACAAAACTTTTATGGGCAATTTGGTTTCATCCCTGTGACCGATATTTATGAGGAAGATGGTATTCCGCATATCGGGATGGCGCGCGAGGTTATTCAGGCGTAATCGATAACCGTTGTCTATAGTTAGTGGCAGGTTTTACGCAAATGGAGAACGAGAATGTCTAATCAGTTTGGTGATACACGTATCGATGACGACCTGACGTTGCTGAGTGAAACACTTGACGAGGTACTACGTTCCTCTGGCGATCCCGCCGATCAAAAATATGTTGAACTAAAGGCGCGTGCAGAAAAGGCGCTGGATGATGTGAAAAAAAGGGTAAGCCAGGCTTCTGACAGTTATTACTATCGGGCGAAGCAGGCAGTTTATCGCGCCGATGACTACGTCCATGAAAAACCCTGGCAGGGAATTGGCGTTGGCGCGGCTGTTGGACTGGTATTAGGACTATTGCTGGCACGCCGTTAAAACCTCCCTACACTGGGGTACTGCATTTTTTCTGTAGTACCCCGTATAATGTGAGGCTTTTAACAGGGAGAGGTCCGCGTGCAATCACTTACTACGGCGCTGGGAAATCTACTGCGCCATTTGTCGCAAGAGATTCCGGCGACACCCGGCATTCGGGTTTTCGACATTCCTTTCCCTCTCAATGACGCTTTTGATGCCTTAAGCTGGCTGGCCAGTCAGCAAACGTATCCGCAATTTTACTGGCAACAACGTAATGGCGATGAAGAAGCAGCCGTGCTGGGCGCAATCATCCGCTTTACGTCGTTGGGGCAGGCGCAACGTTTTCTTCGTCAGTATCCGGAACACACCGACTTACGCATCTGGGGATTGAATGCGTTTGACCCGTCGCAGGGTAATCTACTTTTACCACGTCTGGAATGGCGACGCTGTGGCGGTAAAGCCACGCTACGGCTGACGCTATTCAGTGAAAATTCCCTTCAGCACGATGCAGTTAAGGCAAAAGAATTTATCGCCACACTGGCGAATATTAAACCTTTGCCCGCGTTACGTTTAACCACCACGAAAGAACAACACTGGCCGGACAAAACTGGCTGGACGCGATTAATCGAACTGGCAACGAAAACCATCGCCGAAGGTGAACTCGACAAAGTGGTTCTTGCCCGGGCGACTGACCTGCATTTCGCAAGTCCGGTCAATGCAGCGGCGATGATGGCTGCCAGCCGGCGGCTCAATCTGAACTGCTATCATTTTTACATGGCCTTTGATGGCGAAAATGCTTTTCTTGGCTCAACGCCTGAGCGGCTATGGCGGCGGCGAGACAAAGCTCTGCGTACCGAAGCCCTGGCGGGAACGGTAGCAAATCATTCTGATGATAAGCAGGCGCAGCAGTTGGGTGAGTGGCTGATGGCGGATGATAAAAACCAGCGCGAGAACATGCTGGTGGTGGAAGATATCTGCCAACGATTGCAGGCCGATACCCAGACGCTGGATGTGTTACCGCCGCAGGTACTGCGCCTGCGTAAAGTGCAGCATCTGCGCCGCTGTATCTGGACTTCACTCAACAAAGCGGATGATGTGATCTGTTTACATCAGTTACAGCCAACGGCAGCCGTTGCTGGCTTACCGCGCGATCTGGCGCGGCAGTTCATCGCCCGGCACGAACCGTTCACCCGTGAATGGTATGCCGGTTCTGCGGGTTATCTCTCATTACAACAAAGCGAATTCTGCGTTTCCCTGCGCTCGGCGAAAATCAGTGACAATGTGGTGCGATTATATGCCGGAGCAGGCATTGTCCGAGGCTCAGACCCCGAGCAGGAGTGGCAGGAAATCGACAACAAAGCGGCAGGGTTGCGAACATTATTACAAATGGAATAGTAATGAGTCGCATCATTACCGATTCATATCAATAATCTATTTTTGTAGCTCCTTATACTTAGCCGCAATATTGATACCGGACAAACTCATGTCAGTAAGCGCATTTAACCGACGCTGGGCGGCGGTCATTCTGGAAGCATTAACGCGTCATGGCGTCAGACACGTCTGCATTGCCCCTGGCTCTCGTTCTACGCCGTTAACGTTAGCGGCGGCGGAAAATTCTGCATTCATCCACCACACCCATTTTGATGAGCGTGGGCTGGGGCATCTGGCACTGGGGCTGGCGAAGGTCAGCAAACAGCCGGTGGCGGTGATAGTAACTTCCGGCACGGCGGTGGCAAATCTCTATCCGGCACTGATTGAAGCGGGGTTAACCGGAGAGAAACTGATCCTCTTAACCGCCGATCGCCCGCCAGAACTGATTGACTGCGGCGCGAATCAGGCGATTCGCCAGCCGGGAATGTTCGCCTCTCACCCCATGCATAGCATTTCACTACCGCGTCCGACCCAGGATATTCCCGCTCGCTGGCTGGTATCTACCATCGACCATGCTCTCGGTACTTTGCATACTGGCGGAGTCCATATCAACTGCCCGTTTGCTGAACCGTTGTATGGCGAGATGGACGACACCGGGCTTAGCTGGCAACAACGTCTGGGCGACTGGTGGCAGGACAATAAACCGTGGCTGCGTGAAGCGCCTCGTCTGGAAAGTGAAAAACAGCGCGACTGGTTCTTCTGGCGGCAAAAGCGCGGCGTGGTCGTTGCGGGTCGCATGAGTGCGGAAGAGGGCAAAAAAGTCGCCCTGTGGGCGCAAACTCTTGGCTGGCCGCTGATTGGCGACGTGCTGTCGCAAACCGGGCAGCCGCTGCCGTGTGCCGATCTCTGGTTAGGCAATGCCAAAGCGATCAGCGAGTTACAGCAGGCGCAGATTGTGGTGCAACTGGGGAGCAGCCTGACCGGCAAACGGTTACTGCAATGGCAGGCAAGTTGTGAGCCGGAAGAGTACTGGATTGTTGATAATATCGAAGGGCGACTCGACCCGGCGCACCATCGTGGACGTCGGCTGATTGCTAATATCGCCGACTGGCTGGAACTGCATCCGGCAGAAAAACGCCAGCCCTGGTGCGTTGAAATCCCGCGTCTGGCTGAACAGGCAATGCAGGCGGTTGTGGCGCGCCGAGATGCATTTGGTGAAGCGCAACTGGCGCACCGCATCAGCGACTATCTGCCGGAACAGGGGCAACTGTTTGTCGGTAACAGCCTGGTGGTGCGTCTGATTGATGCACTCTCGCAACTTCCGGCAGGTTATCCGGTTTACAGCAACCGTGGAGCCAGCGGTATTGACGGACTGCTCTCTACCGCCGCAGGTGTTCAGCGGGCGAGCGGTAAACCCACGCTGGCGATTGTTGGCGATCTTTCCGCACTTTACGACCTGAACGCACTGGCGTTACTGCGTCAGGTTTCCGCGCCGCTGGTATTAATTGTGGTAAACAACAACGGCGGGCAAATTTTCTCGCTGCTACCAACGCCGACAAGCGAGCGCGAGCGTTTCTATCTGATGCCGCAAAACGTCCATTTTGATCATGCTGCCGCGATGTTTGAGCTGAAATATCATCGCCCGCAAAACTGGCAGGAACTTGAAGCGGCGCTTGCCGACGCCTGGCGCACCCCGACCACCACCGTGATTGAGATGGTGGTTAACGACACCGATGGCGCACAGACCCTCCAGCAATTGCTGGCGCAGGTAAGCCATTTATGATCCTGCACGCGAAGGAAAAACACGGCAAGCCAGGTTTACCCTGGCTGGTTTTTCTGCACGGTTTTTCCGGTGATTGCCACGAATGGCAGGAAGTCGGCGAAGCGTTTGCCGACTACTCGCGGTTGTATGTTGATCTCCCAGGTCACGGCGGTTCGGCGGAAATTAGCGTCGATGGTTTTGATGATGTCACCGACTTACTGCGTAAAACCCTTGTTAGTTACAACATACTTAACTACTGGCTGGTGGGGTACTCGCTCGGTGGACGCGTGGCGATGATGGCGGCTTGTCAGGGGATGCGGGGGCTGAGTGGGGTTGTTGTGGAAGGCGGTCATCCGGGGCTGCAAAATGCTGAACAACGCACGGAACGTCAGCGTTCCGATCACCGTTGGGCGCAGCGTTTTCGCACAGAACCATTAACGGCAGTATTTGCCGACTGGTATCAACAACCAGTTTTTGCCTCGCTTAACGACGAGCAGCGCCGGGAACTGGTGACGCTGCGTAGCAACAATAATGGCGCAACCCTTGCCGCCATGCTGGAAGCAACCTCATTGTCCGTCCAGCCTGATTTACGTGCTAACCTTAGCGCCCGCACATTTGCGTTTTATTATTTATGTGGTGAACGTGACAGCAAATTCCGCGCTCTGGCGGCGGAACTGGCTGCTGACTGCCATGTCATTCCTCGCGCCGGACATAACGCGCACCGGGAAAATCCCGCTGGCGTAATCGCAAGTCTGGCGCAGATCTTGCGTTTCTGACTAAAGGACACAATATGATTTATCCTGATGAAGCAATGCTTTACGCACCGGTTGAATGGCACGACTGTTCCGAAGGTTTCGAGGACATTCGTTATGAAAAATCCGCCGACGGTATCGCAAAAATCACCATTAATCGTCCGCAGGTGCGCAATGCCTTCCGTCCTCTGACGGTAAAAGAGATGATCCAGGCGCTGGCGGATGCGCGTTATGACGATAACATCGGCGTGATCATTCTGACTGGCGCAGGCGATAAAGCGTTCTGCTCTGGCGGCGATCAAAAAGTCCGTGGTGACTACGGTGGTTATAAAGATGACTCCGGCGTACATCACCTGAACGTGCTGGACTTCCAGCGCCAGATCCGTACCTGTCCAAAACCGGTTGTCGCGATGGTGGCTGGCTACTCCATCGGCGGCGGTCACGTTCTGCACATGATGTGCGATCTGACCATTGCGGCAGAAAACGCCATCTTCGGTCAGACTGGGCCGAAAGTCGGTTCCTTCGACGGCGGCTGGGGCGCTTCCTATATGGCGCGTATTGTCGGGCAGAAAAAAGCGCGTGAAATCTGGTTCCTGTGCCGTCAGTACGACGCAAAACAGGCGCTGGACATGGGCCTTGTGAACACCGTTGTGCCACTGGCGGATCTGGAAAAAGAAACCGTCCGCTGGTGCCGCGAAATGCTGCAAAACAGCCCGATGGCGCTGCGCTGCCTGAAAGCTGCGCTGAACGCCGACTGCGACGGTCAGGCAGGGCTGCAAGAGCTGGCGGGTAACGCCACCATGCTGTTCTACATGACGGAAGAAGGTCAGGAAGGTCGTAATGCTTTCAACCAGAAACGTCAGCCTGATTTCAGCAAATTTAAACGGAATCCGTAATGCGTAGCGCGCAGGTATACCGCTGGCAGATCCCCATGGACGCGGGGGTGGTTCTGCGCGACAGGCGGTTAAAAACCCGCGACGGGCTGTACGTTTGCCTGCGCGATGGCGGGCGCGAAGGGTGGGGAGAGATCTCCCCACTGCCGGGCTTCAGTCAGGAAACCTGGGAAGAGGCGCAAAGCGTGCTGCTTGCCTGGGTAAATGACTGGCTGGCAGGCGATTGCGAATTACCGCAAATGCCTTCCGTCGCCTTTGGCGTGAGCTGCGCGCTGGCAGAGCTTACTGATACGTTGCCGCAAGCAGCCAATTACCGTGCGGCACCGCTGTGTAACGGCGATCCGGACGATCTGATCCTCAAACTTGCCGATATGCCTGGCGAGAAAGTGGCGAAGGTCAAAGTGGGATTGTACGAAGCCGTGCGCGATGGCATGGTAGTGAATCTGTTGCTGGAAGCGGTTCCGGATCTGCATTTGCGTCTTGACGCGAATCGCGCCTGGACGCCGCTGAAGAGCCAGCAGTTTGCCAAATATGTCAATCCGGATTATCGCGACCGCATCGCTTTTCTCGAAGAACCGTGCAAAACACGCGATGATTCCCGCGCCTTTGCCCGTGAAACTGGCATTGCCATTGCCTGGGATGAAAGCCTGCGCGAGCCGGATTTTGCCTTTGTGGCGGAAGAGGGCGTGCGCGCGGTGGTGATCAAACCTACGCTCACGGGCAGCCTGGAGAAAGTACGCGAGCAGGTGCAGGCGGCGCACGCGCTGGGGCTGACGGCGGTGATCAGTTCTTCCATCGAGTCGAGCTTAGGCTTAACGCAACTGGCGCGGATTGCGGCCTGGTTAACGCCAGACACCATTCCGGGTCTGGACACGCTGGATCTGATGCAGGCGCAGCAGGTTCGTCGCTGGCCGGGTAGCCCGCTACCGTTAGTGGAAGTAGATGCACTGGAGCGGCTGCTATGATCTTCTCTGACTGGCCGTGGCGTCACTGGCGGCAGGTGCGGGGAGATGCCATCGCCTTGCGTCTCAATGACGAGCAACTCAACTGGCGCGAGCTTTGTGCTCGCGTCGATGAATTAGCGTCGGGCTTTGCGGCGCAGGGCGTAGTTGAGGGCAGCGGCGTGATGTTGCGGGCGTGGAATACGCCGCAAACGCTGCTGGCCTGGCTTGCGTTGTTGCAATGCGGTGCGCGGGTGCTTCCCGTCAACCCACAGCTTCCGCAGCCGTTGCTTGAGGAGTTGCTGCCCAATCTTACGCTGCAATTTGCGCTGGTGCCGGAAGGGGAGAACACCTTTCCGGCATTAACGTCGCTGCAAATTCAGGCTGGAGAGGGCGCATATGCAGCTATGTGGCAGCCGACACGCCTGTGCTCAATGACGTTGACCTCTGGTTCTACCGGGTTGCCGAAAGCCGCTGTCCATACTTATCAGGCTCATCTTGCCAGCGCCGAAGGGGTGTTATCGCTGATTCCGTTTGGCGATCACGATGACTGGCTGCTCTCTTTGCCGCTATTTCATGTTTCCGGTCAGGGAATTATGTGGCGCTGGTTATACGCTGGCGCGCGGATGACGGTGCGTGATAAACAGCCATTGGAGCAAATGCTGGCAGGCTGTACGCACGCTTCGCTGGTGCCGACGCAGCTCTGGCGTTTGCTGGTTAACCGTAGTTCCGTTTCCCTGAAAGCGGTGTTACTTGGCGGCGCGGCTATCCCGATCGAGTTGACGGAACAGGCGCGCGAGCAGGGTATTCGTTGCTTTTGCGGCTATGGTCTGACCGAGTTTGCCTCCACGGTGTGTGCGAAAGAAGCCGACGGTCTGGCAGACGTCGGTTCGCCGCTGCCCGGTCGGGAAGTGAAAGTTGTTAACGATGAGGTATGGTTGCGCGCTGCCAGTATGGCAGAAGGTTACTGGCGTAACGGGCAACTGGTGTCGCTGCTCAATGATGAAGGCTGGTACGCTACGCGCGATCGCGGCGAGATGCATAACGGTAAACTGACCATTGTCGGGCGCTTGGATAATCTGTTCTTTAGCGGTGGCGAAGGTATTCAGCCGGAAGAGGTGGAGCGGGTTATTGCTGCACATCCTGCGGTTTTGCAGGTGTTTATCGTCCCCGTTGCAGACAAGGAGTTTGGTCATCGCCCGGTAGCTGTGGTGGAGTATGACCAGGACAGCGTGGATCTTAGCGAATGGGTGAAAGATAAGCTGGCCCGTTTTCAGCAACCGGTGCGTTGGCTGACGTTGCCATCAGAACTGAAAAACGGCGGCATTAAAATTTCACGCCAGGCGTTGAAAGAGTGGGTTCAACGCCAGCAGTAATGGAACATCCGTTTCACTTCTCATTTTTGCCATTCCATTGCCGTTGATAAAGAGTTTATCTGTTAATCTGTAACTTAATGTGAAAACTCTTAGTTAACAGGATAATGCAATGGAATGGCTGGTCAAAAAATCGTGTTGCGATAAACAAGATAAGAGACATGTAATTATGCTCTGCGATGCTGGCGGCGCGATAAAAATGATCGCTGAAGTGAAGAGTGACTTCGCCGTGAAAGTGGGGGATTTACTCTCGCCTTTGCAGAATGCGCTTTACTGTATTAATCGTGAAAAGTTGCACACGGTGAAAGTCCTCTCGGCAAGCAGTTACAGCCCCGATGAGTGGGAACGGCAGTGTAAATCGGCTGGGAAAATTCAGTAACGTTGTTTTGTCGTGGGAAGGAAAATCAGCATTAATCCGCTCGCAATACAGGTTACGCCCAGCAGCGCTTTCAGTGAAAAAGTCCCTTCCCAACCAGGAAGCACCATTGAAGCAATCCATACCAGTACATAACTCATACTCAGTAAGGCATAGGCTTTGCTGAGTGCCAGTTGATGTAACGCTTTATACCAGCAAAAAACGGAGATCAGATAACCAAGCAATCCGACCAGCAGAATCTGAGCACCGGTATCAAAAGCAAAAAACGCCGCGATAAAATCCCGCCACCGCGTCATCGATGGCAGATGACTTGCCGCATAACCCAGACTTAATTGTGCTGCAGAAGCAATCATGACGCTGAATAATCCCCACATCAGCCCCATTACACCGCACTCCCCAGGATCACAATGCCGCCAATAATGAATGCTACCCCGCACCAGTGACGCAGCGATACCGGCTCGTGCCACAGTTTTACTGCCGCCAGCGTCACCCAGACAAAATTCAGACTCAACATCGGGTAGGCAATGCCTACCGGAACGCTCTGCAAGACCAGTAGCCAGAGCACCATCGCAAGGCCAAGACAAGCCAGCGCCAGTCCCAGCCACAGTACGATATGTTTGCGCCGCTTTTTTATTGCCACAAAGCCGGTTGCCTGTTTCTGACACAACTGCCCGGCTACACTAAGCAGGCTGGCAAAGACTAAAATCATCCAGATCATTTTGGGCGGTACTGAATGAGCACCAGACGTCCCTGATGATCGATGGCATCAGCGGGCGGAATGGCGAGACTGTTGATGTCTTCATCGCGGTCAACCGAAAGCACGAGTGTAATCATCCCCTCCTGACGATGTTGATTAAGCCAGTTTGCGAACTCATCACCGCTGACAAATCTCCCTTGCGCATCCGGATAATTAAGGCCGTATTTCAATTCACCCGTCTGGCGATACATGATGATGTCATCGCGTTGCAGGCTCCATGCCAGACCAGCGGCAACGCCGACGCTGTCGGTAAGAATATAGCGGCTTGGCTGCAGTGATTCTTGTGTCATCTCGACAAAAAATTGCGGATGTTTTCCTTCCATAACTCTGTCAGGAATTGAAAATCCTACCAGCAACGCCATCCCCAGCGGGCAAAGCGCGGCATAAGGCCAGGTTTTATCCACGTTTGTTAAGGTATACCAGCCGAAAAATGCCCATAGCGAAAAAATCGACCATGCACAGAAGACTTTATAGCTCTCGAAGGTTTGCCACACTGGAGTGTTCATTGCTCCCCAGGGGGAGACTACAAACGTGGCAATAATGCCAGTGACACCAAAAGCGATGTTAATCCAGCCATTCATCCGCAACGCCAGAGGATTATTTTTTGCTGCCAGCAAAGCGTAATGCGCCATCAGCATTGCCAGAGGTGCAAAGCAGGAAAGAATATAGGTAGGTAATTTGCCTTTCGCGACGGAGAAAAACAGCAGCGGCATCACCGTCCAGCTCAACAAATAGACGGTTGCGGAATGCTTGCGGTTTTTCCAGCCTGTGTACAGTGCACCGGGGAGTAACCCCAGCCACGGCAGGCTACCGGCGATAATGACCGGCAAGTAGTACCAGAACGGGGCTTTATGCTGGGCATCATCCATCGCAAAGCGTTGAATATGCTCAACCCAGAAAAAATAATGCCAGAAGTCAGACTCCCGCTGCGCTATCGCCAGTCCCCAGGGGAGAACCGTCAGTACGCAACTGATAACCGCCAGCCAGCCGTAAATAAAGAGATCTTTCCAGCGTTTTTGCGTCGCTACCCATGGCAGCACGCTTAATACCGGCACGGCAAGGGCGAGAAAACCTTTAGTCATCACCCCCATGCCGCAGGTGATCCCCAGCAGTAAAAATCCCACGCTTTTGCCTTTCCACGTCTGTGCCTGCATTGCCAGCCAGAAGCTGCACATTCCCGCCACCAGCCAGAATGCAATAAACGGATCGAGCACGGCATAAGTGCCGATGGCATAGACAATAAACAATGAGAGATAAATCACTGCGGCGAGTAGTGCCAGACGTTTATCGCGCCATAAGCGCAGTGTAAACCAGGCCACCAGCGCGGTGGTTAACAGGGTCGCAAAGATAACGCCTGCCCGCACACCAACGTTATTCGCACCAAATAGCCATTGCCCAATGCTGTTAATCCAGTATCCGGCAATGGGTTTTTCGAAATAACGTAGCCCTAACAGATGGGGCACAATCCAGTCGCCGGAAGCCAGCATTTCCCGACTGATTTCCGCATAACGTGTTTCATCAGGTTGCCAGAGCAGACGATAATTAATCGGCAAGAGATAATAGACGATGATAAACGCAAAGAATGCTACGTAATAGCGAACGGATTTCATGGAAGCATTCCCGCAGCTTGTTGGCAACCCAGCCAGCCTTCACGTCCGGCAATACTTCCGCGAACAACTTGTCCGAGCGGCAACGTTTCTGATAACAGTTCGCTTAAAGGGCAAAATGTCACGCCTTCCTGGGCAGCACGTTTCAGGAGATCCACAAAATTATGCTGATAAGCGCAGCCTTCAACTTCTGCATGAATGGTATAAACCGGCGTGCCTTTATCTCGCAGGATGCGGTTGAGTAGCCAGCCATTAAAATCTTCCGCTTTCACATCCCGACCAATCACTTCATCCCAGGTGGGTAAGGTCACCGGAATTTGCGTAGTACCGGGTTTTCCTGATTCGAGCAATGGACGAAACGGCATCGCCCCACGACAATCGCTGTTGTAGCGCAAATGGAACGCTTCTTTTGCTTCGATCACCTGCTGGTCGGCACGCCAGCCCGCAGCGGCAGAACAGGTTACCGGTTGGCCGATAATCTCTTCAAGGGTGCGAAGACCACGTGCAATATCGTTGACCATCGTTTGGCGATCCCAGTTACCGCTTTGGGCTTGCCAGGCATGGTGATCCCAGGCGTGTAGGCCGACTTCGTGGTATTTAGCCGCTTCGCGAATGATATCGGCGTTGGCATAACCAATCTCTTTACCTGGCCATGCCGTACCGGCCAGTAAAATATCCCAGCCATAAAGCGATGCCGCGTTTGAGCGCAGCATCTTCCACAAAAACTGTGGTTTCACTAGCCGCCAGAGATGGCGACCCATATTGTCCGGGCCGACGCTGAAAAAAATGCTGGCCTGAATATTATGCTTACTCAAGATTTCCAGAAGACGCGGCACGCCTTCACGGGTGCCACGAAAGGTATCGACATCAATGCGTAAGCCCACTTTGGTCATGATCATTTTTCCGTAAGATCGACAGTGCGCAGGAAGAAATCCAGTGTTTCGTCGATGGTTTCCTGCATATCAATTTTCGGTTCCCAGCCCAGGCAGCGGTGGGCATTGCGGATGCTCGGTTTACGATGCCCTACGTCCTGATATCCTTTGCCATAGTAGCTGCTACTTTCGACAACCCGAAAGCCCGCAAACGGTGGGAAGTGATGGCGCAGTGGATGTTTTTCGAAGCTCGCCAGCAGCATCTCGCCCAGTTCCTCAATGCTCGCTTCGTTATCAGGATTGCCAATGTTGATAATTTCGCCGTCGCAGCGATTTCCCGCATTTTCGATAATGCGGTATAACGCTTCAATGCCATCCCGAATATCAGTAAAGCAGCGTTTTTGTTTTCCGCCATCAATCAGCTTAATCGGTGAACCTTCCACCAGGTTGAGAATGAGTTGCGTAATAGCGCGCGAACTGCCAATTCGCGCTGCATTCAGGTTATCCAGCCTTGGCCCCATCCAGTTAAACGGACGGAAGAGGGTGAACTGTAAACCTTCTTTTTCGCCATACGCCCAGAGCACCCGATCAAGTAATTGTTTTGAAACCGAATAAATCCAGCGAGGTTTATTCACCGGGCCGACGATTAAATTAGAATGGTCTTCATCGAAGTATTTATCGCTACACATCCCATAAACTTCTGAAGTCGACGGGAAGATGATTCGCTTACGGTACTTCACGCAATAACGGATAATGCGCAGATTCTCTTCAAAATCGAGTTCAAATACGCGCAGCGGGTTGCGGGTATATTCAATCGGTGTGGCTATCGCCACCAGCGGCAAGACGACATCACATTTTTTGACGTGATACTCAATCCATTCGGAATGAATACTGATATCGCCTTCGACAAAGTGAAAACGCGGATGATTCAGAAAACGGCTTATCGCATCGCTGCCGATATCCAGACCGTAAACTTCATAATGATCTTCGCGCAGCAGGCGTTCTGTCAGATGGTTACCAATAAAGCCATTCACCCCGAGGATGAGTACCCGGGTACGGTGTCGGGCAGCGCAGGTTGATTGGCTATTTAATCGTGAACCTTGCACCAGCCCCAGCGTTTGCGCTAATTGTGAGCCTTGCATGGTAATGCCGTCGCCCGCCTGTCCGGTGACGATTTCCAGCGTGCCATAACCACAGGCAATCAACAGCGGTGAAACAGAAATCACGCTGCCCGACTGTGCGGCAGTAGTAAGGGAATGAACGCGGGACGACCAGACTGTAAATTTCTGATTGCCAACATAGCTAAAGGCGCCAGGCCAGGGATCGGCAACGGCACGCACCATGTTGTGGAGTTCACAAGCCGGTTTATGCCATTCGAGGCGGCTGTCCTCCGGTGTTCTGCGACCAAAACAGGTGGCTTCGTTCTCACGCTGGGCGATTTCCAGAATATTACCGTGTTTAATAGCGGGTAACGTCTGTTCCAGTAACTGACGCGCGGCGTGGCACAATTTATGATGTAGCGTAATGGCAATATCATCCGGCGCA
The DNA here is from genome assembly GCF_000208525.1 of Escherichia sp. TW14182. Classification (NCBI taxonomy): domain Bacteria; kingdom Pseudomonadati; phylum Pseudomonadota; class Gammaproteobacteria; order Enterobacterales; family Enterobacteriaceae; genus Escherichia; species Escherichia sp. TW14182. The sequence goes on along the minus strand of NZ_AEJZ01000080.1, from coordinate 8,202 downwards.
ATGGTAACGCGTAGCTGGGCAATAATGGCCCCGGCATCGGCACACTTCACCATTCGGTGCAACGTAACGCCCGTTTCCGTTTCACCGTTCACCAGCACCCAGTTCAGCGGCGCGCGACCACGATATTTCGGTAACAGCGAACCATGCAGATTAAATGCGCCTGCGGGAGCAAGCTGCAAAATCTCGTCGCTGATCAAATGTCGATAATAAAAAGAGAAAATCACATCAGGTGACAGTTGGGCTATGCGTTCTACCCACAGCGGATGGTTAACGTTATCCGGCGCGTAAACCGGAATGCCTCTTTCCGCCGCCAGACGAGCCACCGAACCATAAAACGCTTTTTCGCCAGGATTATCGGTATGAGTAAAAATGGCGCTAATTTCGTAACCGGCAGCCAGCAAGGCTTCAATGCCCAGGCATCCCATATCGTGATAGGCAAAAACGGCGGTTTTCATTATTCATTTTCCTTGCTGGATGGACGGATAACTTGCTGAACAAAATAGCGGGGGCGGGCGCGGACATCGGTGTAGATCCTGCCGATATATTCACCGAGCAAGCCCATGCCGATAAACTGAGCGCCAATAAAGGTAAACAGCACGGCAAACAGCATAAAGACTCCTTCAGCCGCCCATTGTGGTCCGAAGGTCAGGCGTAAAATCACCAGCAGCACCGCAATGCTAAAACCTCCAATCGCAATAATGCTGCCGAGCAGGCTCAGCATACGTAGCGGCGTAGTGGTAAGGCAGGTCACCAGGTCGTACATCAAATTAATCAGGCGCATAAAGCTGTATTTGGATTCACCAAACTCACGCTCGGCATGATGCACTGGAATTTCAATGGCGCGGCGGGCAAAGATATTCGCCAGAATAGGAATAAAGGTGCTGCGTTCATGGCAGTGCAACATCGCATCGACAATATGCCGGCGATAAGCGCGCAGCATACAGCCGTAGTCGCCCATCGCTTTGCCGGTGGTGCGCTGGATAAGCCGGTTAATCATCTTCGAGGCGGTTTTACGAAACCAGCTGTCCTGGCGATTCTGGCGCACAGTCCCTACCACGTCGTAACCTTCATCGGCTTTTTCCACCAGGTGGGGGATTTCTTCTGGTGGATTCTGGAGATCGGCATCAAGAGTAATGATTAAGTCGCCGGTAACGTGACTGAATCCCGCCATAATTGCCGAATGTTGTCCGTAATTGCGGTTAAGCAAAATAGACACAATATGGCTGCCCTCCGCTTGTGAGGCATCGACCAGCATTTGTGCGGAGTTGTCGTTACTGCCGTCATCAACCAACAGTATTTCATACTCTTTGCCCAGTGATTCACAAGCTGCGGTGGTGCGCCTGATTAATTCCGGTAAACTTTCCTGCTCGTTATAAATGGGAATAACCACCGAGACTTTCTTAACAGGGTGGATTTCAAACATGGCTTATTGTCCTGCGAGTTGCTGAAGGGCAGTGATGACGCGATCGGCATCGGCGGTGGTCATATCCGGGAACAGCGGCAACGAACAGATGCGTTCGCTATTCCATTCCGTATTCGGCAACGACAGCGTTGGAAAACGCTCGCGATAATATTTTTGCGTGTGGGCGGCGCGGAAATGTAACCCGGTTCCAATGCCTCTTTCTTTTAACGCTTCCATCAGAGCATCGCGGCTGATACCACAACGTTGTTCATCAACACGAATGATAAACAGATGCCAGGCGTGAACGTGTGACCATGCAGGAACGCTTAAAGGCTGGAAAGGGAGAGTTGCCAGTGCTTGCTGATATTGCAGGGCAATGTCGCGACGGCGAGTATTTAGTTGCTCTAATTTATTCAACTGCGTCAGAGCTATCGCAGCGTTAATATCGGTCAGATTGTACTTATAGCCTGGCGTTAATACTTCAGCCTGCGGTGTGCGGCCCCAGGTTTGTCTGTCGTATGCATCGACACCCAGACCATGAAATTTCAACATACGTAACTGGCGGGCGAGGTTTTCATTATCGGTAACAATCAGGCCGCCTTCCGCGCAGGTAATATTTTTGATGGCGTGAAACGAAAAAATAGCGGTGCCCTTTGCACCAGTATGCTGACCTTTGTAATACGTACCGACGGCGTGGGCGGCATCTTCAATGACCGCGATACCGTGGCGTTCAGCAATGGCGCGAATGGCGTCAATATCTGCTGGCGCTCCGGCATAATGCACCGGGATAATCGCTTTGGTGTAGGGCGTAATGGCCGCTTCGATCGCTTCAGGCGTGATCATCAGCGTATCGCGATCAACGTCCACCATCACCGGCGTTGCGCCCAACAGGGAGATCATATTGAGGGTTGAAACCCAGGTCATGGAGGGGGTGATGACTTCATCATCAGCGCCAATCCCCAGCGCCATCAGCGTGATATGCATTCCAGCAGTGGCCGAGCTGACTGCGATGGCATGTTGATTTCCTGTCAACTGGCAAAAGGCCGCTTCCAGTGCTTGATTCTTCGGGCCAGTGGTTATCCAACCGGATTCGAAAACCTCTTGAACTGCAGCGAGTTCTTCCGCGCCTATTGCCGGACGCGAAAAAGGTAAAAAGTCTGACATCGTTTTTCCTTCGGCCATTGAATACCTTTCCCTGTTATTCGCTAATATCTGTCATAGGGAACGTTATGTGTATTTTGCCATTTGGAATGAAATTCTAAGGGTAGAATATTAATTTAACCTTAAGGAATGAATATAAGGCTTAAATATTATTTTTTTTGTTTTTGTATCTTATTCAGGCTTTTAATTTGACAAGATTTAAGGCATTTTGCGTGCATCGTAATGTTTTAATACTATCCCAGCCACTATTTACCGGTGAAAATGTCGTTTGTTTTCGCGGTCATTTAGCTGGCTACGCTTGTCTATAGGTGGAGCTTAAGTGTTAGCTTTTAGCGGGACTTCGTTGAAGTCTAAAAAATATATCTACATTTTACTGGCGCTTGGGGCGATTGTGGGGCTGGGTACACATGCTGCCTGGAGCAGTAATGGTTTGCCGCGTATCGACAATAAAACGCTGGCCAGATTAGCGCAGCAGCATCCGGTTGTGGTTCTGTTTCGCCATGCGGAACGCTGCGATCGCTCCTCTAATCAATGCTTGTCAGACAAAACAGGCATTACGGTGAAAGGTGCTCAGAATGCCCGTGAACTGGGCAAAGCTTTTAGCGCGGACATCCCTGATTTCGATCTTTATTCCAGTAATGCCGTTCGGACTATTCAATCAGCGACCTGGTTTTCTGCTGGAAAAAAACTGACGGTAGATAAACGGTTTTTACAATGTAGAAATGAGATTTATAGCACAATTAAGGAGTTGCAAAGCAAAGCTCCAGATAAAAATATCGTTATTTTCACCCATAACCATTGTCTGACCTATATCGCAAAAGATAAACGAAACGTGACATTTAAACCAGATTATCTGGATGGGTTGGTAATGCATGTGGAAAAAGGCAACGTTTTACTGGATGGTGAGTTTGTTAATCGGTGATTTGTTAATATGACAGCCAATAATGGCTGTCATTACTGTTACATCAGACCTTTCAAACGTAATGTTTTCTGAGTGGCGACATTCAAATCATAGTGAGCAAGATCTTCAGGTTTTACCCATGCGTATTCCTGAAACTCTTCGTTAATTTTCACTTCACGGTTGGCAGAGACGCAGTCAAAGATCAGGTAAATCATATAAATCTCTTCCTTGCGGCCATCTGCATATGTCTTGATGCGAATATCATCACTGAACGTCCACGGCGTGATGTCAGTAAGAATCAGTTGCTCGCCCAGCTCTTCTCTGATTTCACGACGTAATGCTTCTTCAATGCGCTCACCGGGTTCTACGCCGCCGCCAGACAGCGCCCATTGTCCGGGGAAAACGCCGCGATCGTCGGCCATTTTACACAGCAGATAAGCACCATCATTTTGAATTAAGGGACAAACTATAGTCCGTTGACGCATGGGAATATTCCTTACCACCAAAAATAAAACAAAAGAATACGGCAATGGATCAACGCGTGAAAGTGGCATTGGTCTTTTTTGCGATGATAATCATGGTGATTGTTTTTTTGGGTTTCATCTTTTTGGTGGCTACTTTTTCTGCACTTAATTATTCAAGAAGTATTTAGTTACAATAAGTTAGCAGATCGCTTTTTTCACGCATTGAATCCTCTGTGTCAGGCAGTACAATCCCGCAGCTTTGGGGACTTTTAATTATCTTCTTGCGGGAAAAGGTAAAAATGAAAAAATTTGCGCTGCCAGTTCTGGCTGGAATGCTATTGGTTTCTGCATCGGCAAATGCGATAAGCATTAGCGGTCAGGCGGGAAAAGAATATACCAATATTGGCGTCGGTTTCGGTACTGAATCGACCGGTCTGGCATTAAGCGGTAACTGGACACATAACGATGACGACGGTGACGTCGCGGGCGTTGGTCTGGGATTGAATCTGCCGCTGGGACCGTTAATGGCAACTGTGGGCGGTAAAGGCGTTTACACCAACCCGAACGACGGCGATGAAGGCTATGCCGCAGCGGTAGGCGGTGGCTTGCAGTGGCAAATTGGCGATAGCTTCCGTCTGTTTGGTGAGTATTACTACTCTCCGGATTCGCTCTCCAGCGGTATTAAAAGTTATGAAGAAGCGAATGCTGGCGCGCGTTACACCATTATGCGTCCAGTCAGTATTGAGGCGGGTTATCGCTACCTGAATCTGTCGGGTAAAGACGGTAACCGCGACAACGCCGTGGCTGACGGCCCGTATGTCGGGGTTAACGCCAGTTTCTGATGCCTTCCGGCGCGGCGTTCTGCCGCGCCATTCAGTTTCTTACTACGCCTTATCTCCCTTTGCGTTATAGTGATTCGATAACAAAAGCAGGAGATAACCATGTTAAAAGTGGAAATGTTATCCACCGGGGATGAAGTGTTACACGGGCAAATCGTTGACACTAACGCTGCCTGGCTGGCGGATTTTTTCTTTCACCAGGGATTGCCATTATCTCGCCGCAATACAGTGGGCGATAACCTTGATGATTTAGTGACCATTCTGCGCGAACGTAGTCAGCACGCCGATGTGCTGATCGTCAATGGCGGACTGGGGCCGACCAGTGATGATTTAAGCGCACTCGCCGCAGCGACAGCCAAAGGTGAAAGCCTGGTTCTTCATGAAGCCTGGCTCAATGAGATGGAACGCTATTTCCGCGAACGTGGTCGCGTAATGGCGCCGAGCAACCGCAAACAGGCGGAGCTGCCAGCCAGTGCTGAATTTATCAATAACCCGGTAGGCACCGCTTGTGGTTTTGCCGTGCAGCTTAACCGTTGCCTGATATTCTTTACCCCCGGCGTACCGTCGGAGTTTAAGGTGATGGTGGAGCATGAAATCCTGCCGCGCCTGCGCGAGCGTTTTTCTTTGCCGCAGCCGCCGGTTTGTCTGCGGCTGACAACTTTTGGTCGTTCGGAAAGCGATCTGGCGCAAAGCCTGGATGCGTTGCAACTACCGCCAGGTGTGACGATGGGCTATCGCTCTTCCATGCCGATTATTGAATTGAAACTCACTGGACCGGCAAGCGAGCAACAGGCGATGGAAAAACTGTGGCTGGACGTTAAACGCGTCGCCGGGCAGAGCATGATTTTCGAAGGCACAGAAGGACTGCCTGCACAAATCAGTCGCGAACTGCAAAGTCGCCAGTTCAGCCTGACGTTGAGTGAGCAATTCACCGGTGGTTTATTGGCTTTGCAACTCGCGCGCGCAGGTGCGCCATTACTGGCATGTGAAGTGGTTCCTTCACAGGAAGAAACTCTGGCGCAAACTGCACACTGGATTACAGAACGGCGGGCCAACCATTTTGCCGGGCTGGCACTGGCTGTTTCTGGTTTCGAGAACGAGCATCTCAACTTTGCGCTAGCCACACCAGACGGCACTTTCGCTCTGCGTGTGCGTTTCAGCACTACGCGCTACAGCTTGGCTATCCGTCAGGAAGTGTGCGCAATGATGGCACTGAATATGCTGCGCCGCTGGCTGAACGGGCAGAACATCGCCAGTGAGCATGGCTGGATTGAGGTTGTTGAGTCGCTGAGACTGTCGCCGCAATAATAGTCCAGGTGCCGGATGCTTCCGGCACCTGTTCGCGGGTTTATTGCTGTTCATTACGGAAACGAAAGATAAAATGTCGCATCCGCATCCGCTTTTCCTGGCGTTACATTACTTTCTGTCTGGATATATCGCGCACTAAAATTCAACGACGTGGCTGATTGCTGAATATTACTTAACTGTAAAACGTAATCAGGTTGATTAAGGGGGATAATATTTTTATTCTTATCTAAGATCTGTACGCCAACCCCGGAGGCAGAATTATTCTGTTGAGTTAGCTTCAGGATTGAATTATTACTTCCACTTACCGTATCGCCTTCAAAACGTATGGCGACATTGGTTCCCGGATCACACGTTAGTCCGATATTAAAATCTACCAGCGCCGAAGTGGAGTTAATCCCTTTGAAGGTGGTGTCGGAATTAATTCCTGCGGCGGGTGATAATGAAACTGGAACATCAGGCGTGTTCAGGTCGCAGCTCAATGAGTGAAGATTAATAATGGTGTTGCTAAATTCGAGAGAAAATGCCTCAATATTATTCCACCAAATGCCAGCATTACTAAAACGAGATAAATCAATTTCACCACCCTGTAATTCCCCGATGACTTTTAATTGTATGCGGAAATTACCCTCAACGGAAAAGTTGTTTTTATTTGCAGTGCTGGTGCGTTTAGGGTATTCCATGCAGTAATTGTTTGGGGTGGTATTATTATTCTTTAAATCGTAAAATATTTTAATGCCGATGCCAGAATTTTTTCCATTAGTCAAAGGCACATTGAATAAACAGATATCACTGCCGACTAAAGTTGAAGGAGAAGTGGCAAACCCTTCACTGTAATCAGGATAATTATCTGAGCATGTGATCTGTCCTGAGTGACTGGAATGGTAACTTCGATCAAAAATTATGGTTCCTGGCGCTGTATTTTTATTGTATTCAGAATTGATCGAAATATCAGAAAATGAAACTAATGCCGGTCCACCACTGGTGTAGCTACATGTTTTAGCGAAACTAAGAGAAGGAACAAAGGCTGCTATCAAAATAACCAGCAGCAATAACGCTTCACGACTTGTAACTTTATAAGTACTGATGATTTTTATCTTCATGATGTTAATCACACGCTGCGGTGGCAATAATAAGATTAGTCATGTTTTGCGGTGTCTGAAGTAGTTCTGGTAATATACGAACCTGGCAACTTTCAGTGGCCGATTTTCCCCACTTGACTTGCCATTTTTGATTAGCTTGTGCGCCGGATAAATACGTTTCACCGTTTCGCCCAACGAGGGTTGAAATTTGCTCATCTTTAGCAGTGACTACGGCTCCAAAGGGAACAAATTTGTCTTTATGCATTAAGGTTAAAAGTAATTTCTGACCATATCGCGTTGAAAAATTGGCTACGACTAATGCGCCTTCCGTAGGAATAACTTCTTGTACCGGTTCCGGTATTTCAACATTTGACGGCAAGGTTTGCGTATTGATGGCGATACGGTTGCGCTGAAATGCTGATGCGTAAGGGATGATGGAGTATCCTCGCCAGTCGGTATAAACCGACGTTCCTCTGTTAATGCCCAGCCCACTGGCATCAGGGGCGCGCACCAGAATCGATGATTCACCTAAAGACTGAGCAAGGGTTAATCCATACGGATGCAGAACAATTGCGCCCTGCATATTGTAATTTAATTGCCGTTGATCCTGACCATAGTTCCAGCCTGCGCCAATTACGCCTTTACTGGAGCGATAACTGAGTGACGTATTGCCACCATAACCTTGATCGCCATGACTTTGTTGCAGACTATAACTGAGATTATTATCTTCCAGCGCAGTACCGTTAAGCGCCACACTGTTTAAAGTGTGACCGCTATTACTGCTGGTGTTATTGTAATTAACATGCGCACCAGGTAACCATTTTCCTAGTGGAACGCTGACAGAAAGTGAGAGTTGTTGATCGTTCTTATTATTGTCTGGCATTCGTGTCAGTAAATAACTTAGGCTAAAACTCACATTTTCCCAACTATGACTATACCCTACGCTGAGGCTGCGCTCTTTACCCCCGAGTCCCCAATAATCTTGTTGATAGCCTGAAATATTGAACTGACCAAACGAGGGGATCGCCTGATTAATGGTAAGTTGTAA